>CAZSFH010000035.1:7248-17265 GCA_964606115.1 uncultured Planctomycetia bacterium
GTCATGTTCTCGGCACATCCGCAAACCCCGAGGACGGGAATTTCAGGTTCGAGGTCGTCGAGAACGCTGAACACACCGAGCACGGCGGCCGCACCGCACATGTCAAATTTCATGTCCATCATTCCTTTTCGGGACTTGAGGTTCAGCCCTCCCGAATCGAAGGTGATGCCTTTGCCGGCAAGGCCGATTTTCGGGGCGGAGCCAACCGGTGAAGAAGGGGTGTACTCAAGGACAATCTGTGCCGGCTCCACGTTGCTTCCTGCGCTAACGCCAAGTGTTGGCTCCATGCCGAGGCTTTCGAGCTTTTCCTCTCGAAATACCTCGACTGAAATCCGATCACCCTGTAAGCTCATCGCTCGGTTGACCAGTTCGTCCGGGTTCATTTTCGATGGGGGTTCATTAGCAAGATCTCGTGCAAACGAGGTTCCCTGAGCGTACATTTTTCCCTTTGAACATCCCCGGAGGAAAGCTTCCTCGTCCGTATCGTCCGGGAGCAGATAGGAAATCTTATCAAGGGAATTCAGATTCTCGTCGGACGATTTGTACCGGTCGAACCGATAGGAGGCGAGGGCCGCAATCTCGCGGAATGTTCGGCCAATCATCTCATCCGTGAGGCTCGTTTCGGCTTCAGAGGGGAGTACCCCCACGAGTTGTGCAAGGTCTCGATCAAGACCGTAACGGACGCCCGTTCCGAACGATCGTCGAAACCGTTCGGGAGTGAGATGTTTCTTCTCCCCAAGCCCGCAGAACATGAGTGATTGGGAGGGGCCGTCAGGGATTGGAACGACCTGAACCTCAGATTTTGAGCCATCGAACCAGTCGTTTTCCTGTTGATGGTTCAGGAGTTTGGAGATTCTTTCTGGGTTCAGTTTATCCGGAAGAGCCCCGAGCGGTTCCACGGGATCGGAAAATGAAAACAGGAGGAGGGTGGATCGTGCTAGCTCATCCGGGTTCGCTTCAAAAGCACTTATTTGCATAGCGTGATTTTCAGGAGTCGGGAATGCAGTTTCGAACCGAATCGGCGATATCGTCGGCTGCGTCCTGAATCAATTTCTTCTCCGTTCCTTCCACCATCACACGACAGACCGGTTCGGTTCCGGAATATCGAAGCAGAACCCGACCCTGATCCTGGAGGGTGTCTTCCCAGTGCTCAATACGTTCATTCACCGAGTCAAGGTTTTCCAGAGGGGGTTTATGAGAAACCGGTACGTTTTCGAGGACCTGCGGATAAGTTTCAAAGCAGGACAGTAATTCGGAAGCCGACTCATCCTTCTGATTCATTAACTCGAGAATGGATAGGGCGGTTTGAAGCGCGTCTCCTGTCGGACTTCGGTCGTACATGATAATGTGCCCGGATTGTTCGCCCCCCAAAATCCATTCGTTTTCAAACAGAGCGTGAGCGATATTTCGATCACCCACAGGGGTCCGATGAAGGTTGATACCTTTGTGCTTGAAATATGTTTCAAGGCCCTGGTTGGTCATGACGGTACCGACAACCGTATTGCCGGGCAGTTTGTTCCTCTCGAAAAGGTCGGTTGCAAGGGCGGCGAGAATGTCGTCTCCATTGCGTTCTGTACCCGTTTCATCCACGAGAAGAACGCGATCGGCGTCTCCATCCATCGCAATACCCAGATCCGCGTTCTCCGCGAGTACTTTTTTTTCCAGGGTGCTCATATTTCCTGTTCCGGATCCCTGGTTGATTCGTGATCCATCCGGGGTATCGGCGAGAAAGGTGGTTTCGCAGGGAAGGGAATCAAATAGCCGGCGGAGAATCGGCGTCGCTGCCCCGTGTCCGGCGTCAACGATGATGTGGCTATCCGTGGAGCCAGGTGATTCCTCTCGACGAAGGAGCCACTCGACATAATCACGAGCCGCGTCCTCCTCTCGAGCAGTCACTTTTCCAATTCGATCACCCTCAACGGGTACAGGAGGATAGGTATGCTCATCTTCCAGGAGCTGTTCAATCTTTTCTTCCAGGTGGGAGGAAATTTTCTGACCTTCCGGTGCGAAGAGTTTGATACCGTTATATTCGGGAGGATTATGAGAGGCCGAAATTGAGACGCCCAGATTGGCCCGGTATAGGCGGGAGAGAACCGAGGCGGCGGGTGTGGGGAGTACTCCTCCATAAATAACATCCGCACCGGATGCGGTGAGACCCGAGATCAGGGCCGAACAGATCATGTCTCCGGATTGACGCGGGTCTCGAACGATTATGACGGTGGGGCGGGTCGATTCGATTTCATCGGGGTCGAGCGTGTCGGGCATATTCTGTCCGTGCGGATACGCGAATGATCCCGGAAATTCAACGGCCATCCATCCGAGCACGGAACCGATTTGACGGACGGAATCGGGGGTTAGTGGAGGTTCATTTGCTATCGCTCGAATACCGTCCGTTCCGAAAAGTTCTGAGTCTGACATAAGATTATTCCGAATCTGGAGATGTCGTGAAGAGATCTACTCCGAACTCACAAACCGAATCGTATCCGGTTTTATGTCGATGACTTCAATTTTGTTTCGATTCTCCACGGAGCGAGAAAAAAACACGTGGATGAACTTCTTTGACAGGACTCCGTGAGGACGTGTCGGGTCCTCGAGCACTTCAATTTCTTCCGGAGGGAGAATCATAATGGGATGAACTTTCCCGGGTCCGAAATTCTCGTTCTTAATGGACTTTGGTAGTCGCAGGGTTAACGAAAGCATACGATCCTCGGGATTAAACATCCAGTTGCGTTGCTGAAGATACGAGCTGAGCTTTGGTCCCGTACTAATTTCAAAGCGTACATCCATCTTAAGCCTGGTCATCTGACTCGTGATGTGTATTGATACGGTGACTTCCTCCGGTGAAATCGAAACATGTGGAACCGGTGGTTGGACGTTCAAGCGGACCTGTCTCGTTTCGCGTGAAGCTTTTCCGGTTACGTCGATCGGTTGCTTCGGTACGAGCTCGATGTTGTCCAAGTCATCCGCGGGACCACTGACGTCGACGCTGCTGATCTGAGACGTGATGTTTGAGATCTTATAATTCGATGCCGGTCGACCACGAGTGAACCGATCAATGTTTTCCTGCAAACTGGATTGGAGCACAGGTCGGCTCTCCGTGGTAATTTTTTCGATGGTGATGTTCAGCGTTATGGATGTGGGATCCATATGGATGCCAATTGGAATCCCTCCGCTTCGGAGGCGCAGATCTTTTTCCGTTATTTTCAGTGGTTTCGTCGATGTATTTTCGTCGGCGTCCGGTGGGGGAATCGTTTTTTGAACAAGTAGTGTTTCGTTTCGTTTGATCTGCTCGAGCTCGGAAACGGGTCCGTAAAGGGGAATTTCGATCTGATTATCAATGCTGGCTCCCTGATAATCTCGTTTATCCGTTATCACGTAACCCGCCGGGACCTGTAACTTGATCGTAGCGGGAACCAGCGTCTTTTCCTGTACTTTGGAGGAGATGTAGGACCAGATTACAATCGCGGCGATGAGGGAACCGATGGTCAACCATGGATTTTCGAAAAAGACGGAAAACCAGTTCTGCGGTGAGGATTCGTCTACGGCTACTGTTGGTTGAGCCATGAGTGGGAGAAGGGTGGAAGCTCTCTTGAGTCGAGATCAGTTTACCATGACAGCGTGGCGCACTTGAATAAAATTCCCTGTCCCGGAGGGGTGAGGGAACTCCAGCTGTTCAATCTACTTACGTGGATTGATACTGAACCTCAGTATAAATCTGCTGAAGGGCGTTTTCAACGTCCTCCGGCGCAACCGCTGTATTAATTTCTCCCCGGGATGCGATTGAAATTTTGCCGGATTCCTCTGACACGATAATGCTTGTTGCGTCCGTTTCCACGGTGATTCCGATACCGGCCCGATGCCGGGTGCCGAAACCGCGCACCACGTCCTGGTCCTCGGCGAGTGGAAGAAGACACCCGGCGGCTGCAATTTTGTCCCCGTCGATGATAACGGCACCGTCATGAAGAGGAGTTCCGGGATAAAAGATGCTTTCGAGGAGTTCCCGGGAAATATCCGCTTCCATCGGAGTCCCCCCTTCTATGTAGGATTCGAGACCGCTGTCTCCACAGATGGTAATAATGGCACCGATTCGATTTTTGGCAAGCCGTTCGACCGCTTCGGTAATTTCCTCAATCGGACCGGTGCGCTGCCTTCCAAACATCGAACTCATCAGGGGATTCTGTCCAAGCCGGACCAGCCCACGGCGTATTTCCGGCTGGAATCCGAACAGGAGAATGAGAGCAAAAACCAGCAATCCCCATTGTTCGATGATGAATCGAATCCGACTCATGTTCAGGAGCTGGGAAACCATAAGAAGAATCAAAAAGCCTCCAATAAACGCAATTATATATCCTCTCATGATCCCTCCTCCTCGGGTCCCGTGGATGAAGCGGAGGGCAAAAAAGATACCGAGAAACAGGAGTAAAATCTCGGCGGTCGAAATCAGCAATTCGCTCCAGGAAAAGACCAGTTCGCTCCACATGTCTTACGGGTTTGAATTTATGAGTTCATCTTGCCAGCTTGTCGGACCATGAAGAGTCCAGAGGACCTTCAGAAATCGGCGTACGGATTCTACGTCATGAACCCGGGCGATGCTCAAACCCCGCAAAACGGGTAGCGCTAAAGATGCCGCCGTTCCTTCTATTCGTTCGTCAACAGGGGTTCCAAGAATTCGCCCGAGAAAGGACTTTCGGGAAGTTCCCAGCATAAGAGGACTCCCGAGGCTTTTGAATTCATGAAGATTTCGAAGGAGGGTCAGATTGTGATTCTGTGTCTTCCCGAAGCCGATGCCGGGGTCCAGGATCAGCTGGTCCGGATCGAGACCTTTTGAGACGGCTTTTCGCCGAGAGCGGCGAAGAAACGAAGCTATGTCACGGATCACGTCGTCGTAGGATGGGTTTTCCTGCATGTTTTCCGGAGTCCCCTGCATGTGCATGGCGACGGCGGGGACCTCATGGTCGCGGGCAATTTCAATGAGTTCAGGTTGGCGCTGAAGTCCTCCGACGTCGTTGATCATTTCCGCACCGGCGTTAAGGGCCGCTTGAGCAACAGCCGGTTTCTGGGTATCAATTGAAACAGGAACACGGAGCTTGGGTACAATCCGTTCGATCACCGGGCAAACTCGATTTGTTTCGTCTTCGGCCGATACCGGATCGGCTCCGGGTCGTGTTGATTCTCCACCGACATCAATTATGGACGCCCCTTCCCGCTGGAGGATCGTTGCTCGATTCACCGCGTCGTGTTCGTCAAAATACAGGCCACCATCGGAAAATGAGTCCGGGGTCACATTGAGAACTCCCATCAGGGCCGGACGTCCCGATAAATCCATTGTTCCGCGATCCGGAAACGTGAGCGATCGATTACGATTTTTCGTGTTTTCGATCGTGGTCTGAACCTTTTTCCAGAACGAAAAACGTGGATGATCCCCGGGCGAGTGTTCCGAAAGAATCTGGTCAATGGTTTTCTGCGAAACATGCAGGTGCAGAAGCTGTCCATCCGAAAGAGTTTGAATTTGTTCGGAGTCGAGATCGGTCGAAGCGGATTGAAGGTCGTTTTGAAGTTGATCCGGAGGAAATGAATCCGGCACTCGAGCTTCGATCGTATGGGTCAACTCCTGTTCATTCGTTTCGCGTTGGGTTCCGGCTTCGTCGTCAAGCGGAGGTGCATCAATTCGGAGAGGGTTGAGATTCTCCATTACTGAAGGGTCTTCTTCGGAGAATGTCATGGTTACGACCAGTTATCGCGTTCCAGCTGGCGGACCACCCAGTCTCCGATTTGTTCTTCGGCCTCCTGCTGTGCGGAGCCGGGTGTCCCCTGGCGATTTCCGGTGAACGATGCGGAAAACGATCCCGAAGCGTTCTTGACGATTGTACCGGTGGATTGATCAATGATCTTGATTCGGACGTCGTACTTCACCGATGAACGGACGACGGTGTCCAGTGGATCTTCGGAAAGGACTGGTTTGCTAAAGCCAGTGATTTCTCCTCGAAGCACATAATCGGCCTCGTTGGTCGAGGTAATGCGAAATGGAGTTTTCGACGTAACCTGTTTGACGACTTCTCTCGTGAGGTTGGTTTCCAGCTCACGCCATTTAGTTCGGTTTTCGAAGATGGGAATTGCGAAGGTAGTCTCATCCGGGTTGTACGCATAAAGAGAGGAAGATGAATATCCACAGGCGGTGAGTGGGAACAAGGGAATGAGTACGAATAGGAGAATGATGCGGGATCCGAGTCCATCCATCCGGACGAAGAAGCGACGAATGTCGAGAAGAAACGAATCCGGATGGACGTCAGAGAAATTTTTGGACTTCAAACGAGAAATCATTTATCGCTGCATTTCAGGCAGATAATTATACGGAAGCTGAAGAACGATCAATCTTATGGCTGTGCCGAGGGTTTTCCGATCGTCACTCGGCCAGTGCCCGGAGGACGACTGTTTCTCCAGGATGTTGTCGAGAAACGAACGGTACCAGGGTTTGAACTCATTCAATCCGGCAAAATAAAAGGCCTGAGCCTCGTAAAAAAGAGCGTATCCGTTGTACTGGGTTTTCAGGTTCTTTGGTGAATTCTTACGTTTTAATCGTTGAATCCCTTTCTTTACGATTTGAGCCGCCTTTTGATTAGCTGACGTTGTGGAGTCTCGGTAGATTCCGGTGTAATTGAGTGTGCTCACCATCGCTCCCGTTAACCCGGGTCGAGGGTTCGTCGATCCCACTCTATAAGAAAATCCACCATTACCGACGTGACTTTTGATGACGTAGTTGATTGATTTGTCAATCGTTTCTTTCGATACGGTTAACCCAACGTTTTTGCAGGCTCTCAACGCGGATATCTGTGTGATTGTGACGGAACCCTCGTGGCCGTTCGATCTTGGCTCATAGGTCCATCCTCCAGTCGCCCCCTGTGATTGCTCAATGAGCTGGATTGCCTTATCAAGAATCTTGCGAAGTCGTTTGGGACGATACGTCCCCTGGGTAGCTCCGTAGACCTGAGCGAGAAACTGGGTGGCGAAACCGTGTCCATGCATTCTGGATCCGTCCCCGTTGTAGATGTATCCCGATTGGGTTGCTGAGTTGTTTATAAGGAAGTCAACGGCGTTGCTGATGTTTTGCGCGTACGGACCGCGGTCGGGCGGAAGTGAACCGTTGGCCAGCAGGGCCATACCGGCGAGGGACGTGGTGGCCACCTCGAAGCTTGAGCCGAAGGCACCGGATTTCTTTTGCTTGCTAACGAGCCAGTCAAGACCGGTATCGATCTTTTTCTGAACTTTCGGGGTCAGAAGGGAGGCGGACGACTGCTTTTTGGTCGAGGGTTTCTTTTGATTTCCCGAGTTCGCTAATGAATTTTTCAAATCACTGGCGGAGGCGATCGGAATCAGCAGGAACCCCGTCAGGAGAACGAAAATAAGACGTTTCATTGAGGTCTGCGCTTGATATGGAAAGAAATTCTGAATCTCACTGTAACTAAACAGATTATAATCAACTTTTTCGGTCAAATACAATTGGTCAGTTTGGTTGGATTTGAATTTGACTCAACGTTTACGAAATTCTTAACGGTAGAAACGATTAGACCGGATCCGAAAAGGTGGTGTACGCTCAGCACATTCTCAGCGGGCGGTCTACACGGATTTTGTCGGATATATCCAATAAAAAGAGGGTTGATGAGGATCATGGACTCAGTGGAGCGTCCGCTGAGCCTACTGTTCCCTTTCCAGATCCGGTCCGGGTATTGCGAGAAAACGGAATTTATAACGGGATGTTTCCGTGCTTTCGGGACGGATTCTGGTCGACCTTGTTTTTAAACATTTCCAGAGCCCGGCAAAGGTAAGGCCGGGTTTCTTCCGGTTCGATAATGTCATCGATAAAGCCCCGGGACGCGGCGATCGTTGGATCCATGTGTTCGGATCGAAATTCTTCAATCAGTTCTTCCCGTTTGGCTTCCGGATCTTCCGCTTCTTCAATTTCTTTTTTAAAAATAATATTTACGGCTCCCTTGGGACCCATGACGGCGAGTTCGGCCGTTGGCCAGGCCAGGTTGAGGTCCCCGCGGATGTGTTTTGAGCTCATAACGTCGTACGCTCCACCGTAGGCCTTCCGGGTAATGACGGTTAATTTTGGTACCGTTGCCTCGCAATACGCGTAAAGGAGCTTGGCCCCGTTCGAGATGATCCCGTTGTGTTCCTGGTCCACCCCCGGTAAAAATCCAGGTACGTCCACAAAGCTCACAATGGGAAACAGGAAGGAATCACAGAAGCGGACAAACCGAGCCGCTTTCCGAGAAGAGTCGATATCCAGGCATCCCGCGAGTACGGCGGGCTGCTGGGCGACGATCCCAACCGGGCGGCCGTCAAGTCGGGCGAACCCGGTGAGAATATTTCGAGCAAATTCGGGTTTAACCTCAAAGAATTCACCGTTATCCACGATTTTTTCTATGAGATCGTGCATGTCATATGACTTCTCCGGGTCGGCCGGAACGATATCGTTGAGAGAGGACGCTTTCCGATCAGGGGGGTCGCCGGTATCGATCCGAGGAGGTTTTTCCTTATTGTTCTGAGGGAGGAAGGTGATGAGCTCACGAATTCCTTTCAGGCAGGCTTTTTCCGATGAGGAACGAAAATCGGCGATCCCGCTCGTCGAGCTGTGAACACGGGCTCCTCCCAGTTCCTCGAATGACACTTCTTCGTGAATCACTTCTTTAATGACGTTCGGGCCAGTAACAAACATATGGCTGGTATCATCCACCATCCAGATAAAGTCGGTGATCGCGGGGGAGTAGACGGCTCCCCCCGCACAGGGCCCGAGGATTGCGGAGATCTGGGGGACAACTCCCGAAGCCATGGTGTTGCGAAGAAAGATCTCCGCGTAGCCTCCGAGACTTTCGACCCCTTCCTGTATTCGTGCTCCACCTGAATCATTGAGGCCGATGACGGGAAATCCATTTTTTCGGGCGTGATCCAGCACCTTGCAAATTTTTCGGGCGTGCATTTTTCCCAGGCTTCCTCCCAGAACCGTAAAATCCTGAGAGTAAACCCCTACGGTTCGATCATGGATTTTCCCCAGTCCGGTTACCACGCCGTCCCCGGGGAAGGATTTATCCTCCATTCCGAGTTCCCGGCAATCATGTTCGACGAACGGATCCAGTTCGGTGAACGTGCCTTCATCCAGAAGAAGTTCGAGACGTTCTCTTGCGGTTAATTTCCCTTTTTCGTGCTGCCGTTCGATTCGTTTTTCTCCCCCTCCTTTGCGAGCCTGTTCTTTCAGTTTTTTTATTTTTTCGATCTTCTCCTCGTACGATGACATGGATGTTATCGTTGCAAGCGAATAAATCTAATTTGCGAAAGATTGTCTGACGAAACTCGTCCAGTTCTCGCCGAGTCGTTCTTCGGCACGAAATGGGTACTGTAATAGGGGGCGGTCTGAATTAAAAATTGAAGGTCGTTTCCGCGGAACCAAACTCCGTGCTCTTTGTCGTAATTTGTTTCGCTGGCCGGAGGCTTCACCGTCGATGGACTCCTTCATTCCTCGACATAAAGAAGCCGAAATTGTGAATTTCTCGCGTTGCATTGCTGGCAGGGTTGTTCAGGAACCTGCTGGTCTTCATTCTCTCCGGGAGTTCAGGTCAGACAGGAACACGTGATTATTCCCCGGGATACAGCAAATCGATATAAGAGGTCGGGTAGTAATGGGTTAGGATTTCTCGATATCCCATTCCTTTTTTCGATGCGCCGTATGCCCCGTACTGACAGAGTCCCACGCCGTGTCCCCAGCCGGCTCCGTAGAAGTGAAAGGAGCCGGTCCCGATTTTTTTTACGTTGAATTTCGTGGATTTAATCCACCAGCGGTCCCGTCTGGATTTTGATTCCAGGGTGGCCCGCAGGTCCATAATGTTCCTTCGAAAATCAGATCCGGAACGATATTCGACCGATCCGTCCGCCAGCCGGATGGCCATTCGTTTCACCCGACCATCCTCCCGTCGTGATACCACGTCAAGAGCGTGAATACGGGGAGAAGTCGAGCCGGGA
>CAZSFH010000036.1:0-6971 GCA_964606115.1 uncultured Planctomycetia bacterium
CCACGTTGCGGTAATTCGACCCGGGCCCGAAAAAATCGTGTGAGGCGACGTACGTGCCGTCCTTTAGGATCTCGATGGACGGGGATCCGAGATAGATCTTCGAGTCGGGATGCGAATGATTCACCACCACCCCCGGAACGTCCTTCTGCGCCGTGACCCCACGGCAACCGGCGAGGATGAAGATCATCAAAAAAAGAACAGCACATATGCGTCTTTTTCCGTTTAAATAAATCATGAATCCTCTATCAAACGTTAGAAACACAAGAAAGAACAGCAGTACCGAACACCCGGGTTCAGACAAAAACTACTGCCGACCAGAACCCGACGCCCGCGGGTGGCTGTTGTCCTCCACGCAGCAAAGCGGAGTGGACGCTGTTATTCAATTACACGGGAAAAACCGCCCGGTCGCGCTGTTTGATCACGAATTGAGTCGACCTCTTCATTACACTGTTTTTTTTAATCAAAAAAAACCGTGTTGACGAACGGGCTTTCACGCACGCCACCGTGAAATCCTTCTTACCCGGGGAAAGGACCCGAACAGGAAACAACGTGCACTCCGCTGCGCTCCGTGCACTACAACGGACACACGCAGTCGACGGGATTCCTTCCAATCACTTCTGTTTGCGGCTCTGATTCAGGTACGTTTCGGGGAGACCCGGGTTGATTGCGTCCTGTTGGTAGACCTCGTCGTACAGCTTGTTGATCATGCTGTTGTATTGATCTCCGAACCAGCCGCGGAAGAACATGGAATCTCCCGCACGGATGCCCTTGAGAAGCTCGTCCCGTTTTTTCTTCCATTTCTCTTTTTTAAGGTTGACCGTATAGCTGACACCGAAGACGCCCGGCAGGATTTTTCGCCAGCGATCCTTCAGCGTGGCGGAACTGTACGGGGGCTGAAGATAGGTGGAAGTATAAGCCATCTGACCGGGGGTCTTCGCAAACTCCGGAATCAGCAGCACGTCCGGATGGCGCTTCTGCAGATCACGCCAGACGAGCGGGCCGAGCAGCGACCACTTGATCTTCTGCTTCTCACCGACCGGCCGTTTCACGCCGTTGGTATCGATGTAAAACAGCGTGCAGCCCCAGTGTTCCTTCGCCCAATCGATCTTGCGCGACATGCGCTCGACAATCGGAAAAAACCGCTTCGCCGGGACACCATCCGGGCGAACGTCACTGAAATCGTCGTTCAGGGGATTTCGTTCGGGATTGTAATGATACTCGTGTCCACCAACCGTACGACCAAAACGTCGGGAGCAGTCCTGTGCACGATTCAGGGCGAGATTTTTGCTGTCCCCGGAAAACGCACGAAATTCGAGAATACTGCACCAGCTCCCGTCGTATTCGTGAACGCCGGTCACGGTGAGCTTAAGGTATCGCGCCTTCACCGGATCGAACGTGTCAGTGATCGGTTCGTCGACGGTGCCGGGCGTGGTGTTGTCCGTGCGGTCGACAATCGTACTGTAGGCTCCGTTTTCCGGTTTTGCCTCGATTTTGAACCGATAGGCACGGTCGTTGAAACAGACCAGCTCCGTGCGGTCGATTTTCCGATTTTCACCAAGATCCACGACCAGCCACTGCGGAAACTGCTGGACCGACCAGCGCGACGTGACGTCTCCGTCGACGGCCTGTTCGAACAAGGTCATATACGTCTGGCTCGGACGGATGCAGACCCCGGTCCGCAGGCCGGCGTCCCGGAATTTCTGAAAGAAATCGGGATACACGTCCGTCAGCTCCGGAGCCACTTTTTTGACCATGCGCGGATCCCCGATATATGTGACCGGGTGCGGGTTCTCGCCGCCCTCGGGGTTCCAGAGCACCATCCCCTGGGCATTGGTCTTTTTTAACGTGCTGACACTCCGTTCGGCAAATTTCATGAACTTCTCCCGCAGTTTCTTTTTTCCTTCCTTCGTCCGGACGTCCAGGTCCTCTTCTTTGAACCAGTTCCGCGGATTGTTCGCCGGGCCCCGGCCCGACGGGAGAAAGATTGCGCCGATGGGCCGTCGATCCGTCCACTTCAGCGCCGGCCGGTGATACGTCCGGAACGCCTGAACCATGTCCGACGCGACGTCAAACGTGTCCTGATCCGCCTTCGTGAACCGAAGCGACATCCGCATCTTCAGGGTCTCGCCCGACGCGACCCGGGGGAGACCGTAGTGGTGATATGTGACGCCCCCCGACTCCAGAATGTTGACATTACCGCGAAGGGTCACCGGTAGCTCTTTATCGCCGTTTCGCGGTTTCCCGAAGCCGAGGTGGAGCGGCATGACCGTCTCCCCGCACAGCAGCAGCTTGCGGTCGCCGTAGGTAGCCTCGACGACATTGAACTCCCCGGGCATTTTCGCCACCCGGTTCCAGTCTTTCGGTTGATTCAGCTTTTCTGGCAGCGACAGGCGAAACGGCGTGACGTCAAACATGGCAACGGTCCAATCCGACGTGTTCCGGATCGTCGTCGTCAGCTCCAGACGGTCCGAACCTTCCCGGTACGTAAAGGACACGGTCCCCCAGTTGTAACCGTACGTGAGCCGGTTCTTCGACCGCTTGAACGTGACGTCCGGATCCGCATCCTCGATCGTTTCAAACGCGTACTCGTTGACGCCCTCGTCGTTCCGTGTTTTCTTCTCCAGAATCACCCGGTTGACCTGCGGCGTGCCGTTCGCCAGAAGGGAGGTCCCCGCCCGTTTGAGCGAGGTGAGGCCCTGTTTTCCAAATGACGCCCTGACACGGGGCTCTTCACCGACCGCGAGGTCTGTTCCGAACCCCGTTAGCACAATCGCGAATACGGAAAGCAACAGAATACCACGTTTGTTTATCATCACTTTCCAGAACCTGTAATGGTTCATCCTCCAGACGAGATCTACCGTACGCGAACTTCACTCCGTACACAAGAACATACACCAACACGTTCCGTCTGTGTTTTCCCGTTAAACGTCGTTTGCACGTAGTCGCGCACGAAACATGAAGCGCAACGTAAAAATTTTGTGGGTCCCCATCAATCGGACGGAAGAGAACCGGTGA
The DNA here is from genome assembly GCA_964606115.1 of uncultured Planctomycetia bacterium. GTDB lineage: Bacteria > Planctomycetota > MHYJ01 > CAYXQY01 > CAYXQY01 > CAYXQY01. Next base: position 3,016 of record CAZSFH010000036.1, read on the forward strand.
TCCGCCTGACAAGCAATTTCAGAAACGCCTTCCGGTCCTTCCATGACAACGCCACACGAACCGGACGTCCTTCCTCACGGTTTATTTTCGTTATTCCGTCATCGTTTACACGGAGCGGAAGGGTTTTGATGTTCACGAATTGATCGGAAAACGCGAGATACACCGCCACCGGATCATGAAGCGTGGAACTGGCCTTCGTCACGTCCTGTTCCACCCATCCGGCTCGTGGTTTGAAAATTTTATAGGCCTCCATAAGCGCGCGGGCCGAGGGTCGATCACTCTCGTATACGTGCCGGTAAAGATGACCGGTGAGGTGCGTATCACCCGTAATATTGATGGGGGCGATCGTGAACTGTCTCCACGGTGCAGGGTATCCTTTCTTTGCAGCGGAGATATCCAGTTTCACGTTTGTTTCCGAGCCGGGGTCCTTTCTTGATTTTGTTTTCACCTCTCCCGACATTGCCAGGAACTCCACTGCACCGGCAAGTTCCGGCGCATGGTGCAGCATCGCGGCCACGTTGGTCATGGTACCCGTGCTGATGATCCGCAATCGTTCGTGTTCATCGTCGCGAACCGCCTTCCTCATTTTTTCCGCGGAGGGACGGGTATATGATTCCTTCTTTTCAACTCCCTCCACGGAACGAACGGTCTCAATCATCTTTTCGACGCCGTCCACGGAAAACTCACCGCTGTACTCGGACAGCGAAAAATCCTTCGCCCACGAGTAATAACGCATGGTCGGGTTGCTCTTCTGGCGACCGGCCGCGATCGGAATGTCATCCCGCCCCATGATCGTCAGCATTTTGGCGGCGACTTTCGCTCGTTTCACCGTGGGACGCCGGGAAGTCGTCACGAGTTTCACGTCCAATTCAGGGGACTTGACCGCGAACACGAGCCCCCAGAGATCGTCGATGTCGTCTCCGATATCCGTGTCGTAGATCACCGGAATGGCATCGTCGTTATTTTGCTGAGCGTGAAGGGGAAGATTCAAACCCGTAAGGAAAACCAGAATGAGGACCAGCGTTTGAACGTATTTCATGAACTCTTCCGAAAAAAGAAAAAAACATTCAAGACGTCGGACCCGGACGTTTTCTTCGAAAATAAGCCTGAGCCTCCGTATCAAACCGACGATCACCTTATCGGTTTGAAAGCGGGTGTCCGTTGTCCTGCACGGAGCGAAGCGAATTGCACGTTGTTGCTGTTTTTCTAACCTGAACCGTTTGAAAGAACCTCGCCGTCCGCGTGCGTGTCAGACCGCATTCGTTCTGCCATAGCCGCGTTTTTAGAGGAGATAAAAACAAGAAGCTTGAACGGTGAAACATTCCTCGTAGGCGAACGTGTCATCCAGATGGTCTTTCCCCCGGAGTTAAATAACAACGTGCACTCCGCTTTGCTCCGTGCACTACAATCGAACACGATCCCGACCGTCATCCGTAGATTGCGTTTTCCGTTGTAGTCCACGAAGTGAAACGGAGTGGACGTTGTTTCTTGTTCAATGTCCGTTGACCGTTCAGCGTATGGTCCCCGTTCACGTACGTGACCGAACGTGCATCGTACTGTTCTGATTTCAAAATGACGCACTGATGGAGAGGGAGTCAAGAACGTTTTAGGGCCCCGCGATACTGAACGGTCTTTCCCGCGTGGTTGAATAACAACGTGCACTCCGCTTCGCTCCGTGCACTACAACAGACACATGATCTCGTCGGGTCTATAACGTACGCTACCTTTTCAGATGGGGTCTATTTAGACCCCATCTGAAAAGGTGGTGTGCACTCAGTGAGATCTCAGCGAGGGCTCTGCAAGGAGTTCGACCGGAAGAAACCCCCAATTTCAAGCGGGTTTGTGAGGATCGAAGGACGCCGCAGAGCAATCGCTGAGACTCATTTTCGAAGAAAACGTCCGGTTTTTGACGCATACCGGCGTTATTTCTCGTCGACAATGCACTTTTTACGGCATTGCCTCCTCAAAATGCCTTGCTATGCACCAAAAATCGGACGCTGAGTACGCACCCCCTTTTCAGATGGGGTCTAGTTACTTCACTTCACGATAGGTAAGTTTACGGGACCAGTTGTCGTACGGATTGCCACCGAGTTCAAGGTGGCCCTTAATGAAATAATTTACCTTTTCGGACGCTCTGGGCACCAGGTCGATGGTGCGCCCCCGCGAAAAGGTCACCCGCCTCGCTTCGAGGCTCCCAAAGTAAAAATCCAGCAGTTCCGGCCAAAGGTCACCGTACGCGGCATCCAGGGCGTACCATCCTTTGCCGTCGAGGTGTGCCTCCGCCCAGCAGTGGTACGACACCCCCCGATCTTTTCCTTCAAAGAAGGGCGGGAGATACGATCCGATCAGAAAGCGACTCGGAATATCAATCGATCGGCCCATCGAAAGATACAGGGCGTGAAAATCCGTACATCCGCCCTGCTTCTGGAACAGGCAGTACTCCGCGCTTCCGCGGCCGGAGGAGCTGAACCGGGACGGATTGGATTTGTAATACGTGGAATTTTCAACCACAAAATCGTAAATCGCCCGAAGAGAGGCCAGGTTCGCCTCCTTCGCCCCTTTTTCCTCTGCGAGTTCTTTCATTTTCTGGCCCACCGGAATCTCCGAGGTTTTCCGGAGATAACGTGTTCGCTCCGCGTCCGATAGGGATTTCGGACCATAAAAACCGTTCACCGACCGGCGAGTGATCCGGCTCGTCACCGTAATCTTAATGGGTTTTTCCGGCACTTCCGATTTTTCGAAGTACAGAAATCGGTTCCCCATTTCCGGATCCTCCGTAATTTTCGTCTCGAGCTTATGGTCGGACCTCACGTCTACATTCAGCGTCTCCACGTCCTGCAAAGACGTCTTGAGCGGAACCTCCAGCCAGGCCCGGAGCATCCCGGTTTCGTCCTCGGGCGGCTTGATCGTAAACTGATCCGTCAGCTGAAAGGTGCGTTTCTCCTTTACGTCCGACGGGCCCTGTTCAAACCCTTTCGCCCGGGTGGTTTTCTTTGATCCGGAGGTCTTTTTCATCGATGTCGCCGAGGATTCCAGATCAACCTCACTCGATTTCGAATCGTCCGAAGATTCGGCGGATTCAGACGTCGAGGCCGTCTGAGAAGCCTCTTCCGAAGAGGAGGAGAGGGAGGAGGAGGAAGAATCACTGCTTGAGGAAGGAGAACAGGCGGGAAGGAAAGAGAGGGAAAGGAAAAGCAATCCAGCAAGACAGAGAACGCCAGGACTGTGCCCAAGATACTTCACGTCGTCACCAAACATGCTTCACCTCCAAAGAATATAGAGAAAAGAAATCTCAGATCGACCGTATTATACAAAAGATCACTGAATTGCTCAACATTCAAAATGAAGGTTTGTTTGGTTACCATATGTATTGTTATGAGATTTGATATCCTCACTCTTTTTCCGAATATGTTTGAGGGGGTGTTTGATGCATCCCTTCTGGGGAAAGCCCGGCAAAACGGACGGGTGGACATCCGTATCCATAACCTTCGAGACTGGAGCACCTCGAAACATGACAGCGTGGACGACCGTCCTTACGGCGGAGGCCCGGGAATGGTCATCAAACCCGAACCGGTGTTTAACGCGGTCGAAGACCTGACCGAAAACCGGGACCCGTCCCCGGAAAAGGTGTTGCTTTCGCCGAAAGGATCAACCCTTACGCAGAGGCACGTGGAAACGTTTGCCGACCGTGCTCGACCGCTTCTGTTCATCTGCGGTCATTACGAGGGATTTGACGAACGGATACGAAAGGGCCTGGACCTTGTTGAACTGTCCATCGGCGATTACGTCCTATCGGGGGGTGAAATTCCCGCCATGGTCGTCGTCGATGCCGTCTCCCGGCTTCTTCCGGGGGTGGTCGGAGAGCCCGAATCCGTGGAGCAGGAAAGTTTTTCGACCGGCCGGTTGGATCATCCACAATACACCCGGCCACGTTCTTTCCGCGGAATGGACGTGCC
>CAZSFH010000036.1:6981-14787 GCA_964606115.1 uncultured Planctomycetia bacterium
CAGGCGATCAGGGAATGGCGACTGGCACAGGCTCAGAAGATCACGCGGGCACGACGGCCCGATCTCCTGAAGAAGAATCATCAATCCAGCGATCCGTCCTGATCCGTCGTCTCTTTGCCGTACGCAAAGACAATCGTTGTCCCGGGATAGTAATGAGACAGAATGTCTTCGAACGGAATATCATCCCGCGCGGCTCCGACCGCTCCCATCTGACAGAGGCCCGCACCGTGCCCCCACCCTTTTCCACGTACTCGAAAGCGTCCGTTCCCAATCCGCTCGATCCGGTACCAGTTTGACGCGATCCCATCCTTTCCCGGAAACGCGTATCGGAGTTGATTGGCGTCAAGCGTTATCGTGTCGCCGCCGGCAAGGGTCACGTTCACGGTCTTCGCTCGTTGGTACGTCGTTCTGGCGGAAACGGCCATGGAACGAACAGGTCGATTGATCTTCTCCACGTTTCGTCTCAGCCGACGGGATGTGACGATCTGCTTCCAGCTATGGACGGGAGAAACATCATCCCAGGGACACGGCACCCCTCCCTGCAATGGAGGAGGAACCGGACGTTCTTCAACACCAATAGCGTCCGCTGCGTGCTCCGTCGTTCCACCACAGGTGCTGTGGTAATAAGCGTGGAGAATCCGGTTCTCAAACGCAAGGATGAGCCCCCGCGTCGACTCGACCGCTTTCCGGGATTTCGGTCCTTCCACACGTTTGCCATGATAGACCTGAGAGCCGGCCGTATTTCGGACATCGTAACGGGAGGCGGGATTATCTCGATCCTGAAAGTCCATTTCCCAGAGTGCAAAGGTCCGGGCCGCGACCGCCTGCGTGCGGAGAGCTTCCATCGGAAACGTCAGATCCATTTCCATCCCCAGAACACTCCAGAGGTATTTGTTCATGGGTACACGGTTGACCACCCGAATCCCGCCGTCCGCGAGAGGGTAGACGGTAAAGGAACCTCGATACGTGCGCGTTCCAGTATGGGTCACCGCTCCCACGACGGGGACGAGATGTAAAGGCTCGTTTCCCGCATTCGTTCCGTTGACCCAAATCAGTCCATCACGGTGTTCGATCCGGATTCGGTTCTGTCCGGACAGGCGCTGCCAGGTCGATCCGGAACGATCCCCCCGGTAGACCTCGACCGGTTTTGTGGACTGAAAGGTAACGGAGCGGTTTCCGTCAAGCTCTTTGAGCAACACTCGAACCTTCGGACGCCGGTCCATCGCCCGGGCCCAGGATCGATATTTTTCCTCGGGCAGTTCCGGCTCAATTGTTAGATCCCGGGCACAGGTATCCACGAACAGTATGCACCACACCGCTCCGATCAGAGCAAGGATCTGCAGCGAGAACCGTCCGAGTTCGTAAAAAAGCTCCCTCATTCCACTTGGTCGTAGACGGAATACGTTTGAAGATCCTCCGCCACCTCCACGGACCCTTCATAATGTTCCCGAACCTCCTCGACCGGATCCCGTTCCAGCATCGGTGGATATAGATGGGTCAGGACCAACCGTTCGGGCTCCGCAACTTCCCCGAGCTGCCCGACCCAGCGCGGTGACATGTGTCCATCCACCTCCATCTCGTCCGGCACACTGCATTCGGCGATCAGTACGTCGGCATCCTTCGCGGCGGTGGCGACGGTCTGAGCATAAGCCGTATCGCTCGAATAAAAGATTTTACCGCCCTCGTCGGAAAGAAAGGAACAGCAAAAACTGCCCTTCATGTGAATGGTCGGATACACGTCCAGTTTCCATCCCGGAAAATCCAGAACGACGTCCTCAACCTCCTCCAGGAAAATTTCGTACGTTTCCGGTTCAACAAACCCTTCGTACAGGGTCTTCATATCGTCGAGCATGTTGTTAAACTCGGGCGGACAGATCATTTCAAGGTCACGTTCCCGCTCCATTTGCGGAAAACGGGAAGCAAACATAAACAGCATTAAATCAAGTGTGTGATCCGGGTGTCGATGTGTTATCACCATACGATCAATTTCATTTATATGCACATCCAGCCGGGCGAGCTGACGGAGGGATCCCGGTCCGGGATCCACCAGAATCTTCTGCTCCCCCATTTCCACGAAGTACCCCGGGTGTGCATGTTCCACGAGGGGAACGGCGGTCCCGGAGCCGAGCACGGTAATCTGAAATGGATCAATCATCGTCGATCCCTGAGTGATTCAATGCGTCAAATTAAAAAACACAACCAAACGAGAAATGTACATTCTACACGATCGACGAAAGGGATCAATCACGGACGAGACAGATCCGTTCAAGGTTCGGTGAGGTGGTGTGACCGAACTTACTCCGGAGAAATACTCCATATCACGCTCAGATCCCCTTCACTCGGGAGACACGTCACCGGGGGGGTCTCCCCTTTCGTTCCGTACGGTGTTCCATCACTTGCATTAAATTTGTCACTGCCGGAACTGTACACCTCCTGCCGGGCGTCGATGCGATAGACATCACCGCTTTCCGGAATGGCGAATGCTTGGATACCGGTTGAATCGTAAAGAGCCGGGAAGGCTTGAATGGAAAATCGTCTCTTGTTCGTGTACACTCCTCCACCATCTCCATCATCATAATCCGTATCACAGGGACTGCCCCCCGAACCGGAATTATTCAGGCCGGTAAACATCGCAAAATAATATCCGGATTTCGGACTCGCAAAGTCGGGGTCATCCGGCATCTGCTCGATCGAAGCATTACTCATCGTCACGTCATCATCCCCCCCTTCAAAATCGGCTTCCGCAACGCTACGGGGAATTAATTCAATCGCTTCTCCATCCGGATTTTTAATGGCATGGAGTCCCCAGACGTGTTCCGTCCAGAAATCATTGACCCCGTTCCGATCTTCGTCGTTCTGACGAAAAATAAAATTCATCTTCAGCATGGTATTCATCGAGCTGACCGCGGCGGTGTGATTGGCACTCATCTGAGATCGAAGAATACTGGCAATAGCAAGTGCTGAAATCACCCCAATAATGGCGATGACGATCATTAATTCGATAAGCGTGAAACCTTTTCGATCAATCATACGCTCCACGATCAAAGGAATCATTCGACCATAAGTACCGAATCACCGATCATTCAATACGATTCGTGCAAAAATTTCAATTCAAAAAAGCAGAATTCGAACCGGCGACTGGACACATCGCATGCCCGGAACTTAACTGGCGTTCAGATGGTATAAAAAAAACACCGCCCGGAACGGATTCCGGGCGGTGTTTTATAGATCTATCTTGCCGAGATTCCCGTCCGCGGAACGGATCAGGAATCCAGGATGCGTCGACATCGCTTTAGCCGCTCAGGCTCCAGTTGTTGTCGAGTTGACTTTCGCTCGGTTTACACGGAACGGGATGTGCGGACGCTTTCGTGCCATTCGGGGTATCATCACTTGCGTTAAACGTATTACTACCCCCGTCAACATCACTCCGAGCGTCGATCTCAAAGGTATCGCCGGACTGAGTCACCAGGTAGCCTTTCGTTCCGGTATTGTCGTACAGTTCCGGAAACGCCTCGGCCGCAAACCGGTTCTTGTTGGTATACTCACCACCGCTATCCCCGTCGTCATAGTTGGAATCACAACCACCGAGGGATTGTGTGGTACCACCGGCATCGTTCAGGCCTTCCAGCATCGCGACGAAGTATCCGGACTTGGCCGTGACATAGGTTGAAGCATTCGTCATGTCCGTGATACTTCCGTCCGTAAGGCTGACGTCATCGTCTCCGCCTTCGTAATCGGAGTCGGCCAGACTCTGCGGAATCAGTTCGATTTCCTCACCATCCGCGTTCTCGACCGCGTGGATCCCCCAGACGTGTTCGGTCCAGTAGTCATTGGTCCCGTTCCGGTCCTCGTCGTTCTCCCGGAAGATATTGTTCATCTTCAGAATCGAATCCAGGGACCCCACCGCCGAGGTCTGGTTGGCGGACATCCGCGACCGAAGAATACTCGGTATCGCGATGGCCGCGATAATGGCGATGATCGCTACCACGATCATCAGTTCAATGAGCGTAAAACCACTCTTCCTTTTCATGGTCAGTATCGAGAATTGAATCAAAAAACAGAACGAAGTCGAATAATATAACAAGCAATTTTCATTCCAGGATTACGCCGCTTTCCAATCCATCGCCTTTCGAATTTCCGAAACGTTTATCACGATCAAATTCTTGCAATAAACACCTTAAAAAAATATTTTTTATTCAATTGCATTCTTATGTTTATCATCTACTTCGTTTGGATAGCAAAAAATCCCCCCCCAAACGGATACTCCCCCCTTAAGATGATCGACAATTCTCGACATTCAGTGACAAAAATTGTCAGTCTCCAATCCGGTATTTGATGAAGCTTCCGGAGAAATGATCAGAACAATTGTAGGGGTGTGAGGTCCAGATCAAAGCCTTCCGGGAACGGCAAAACAACACCGCCCATTTCGTGAGAAGATCGGTGGGCTAATCGGTCACAGCCCACTTCTCACTCAGGGAACCATCGGTTGGTACACATTCAACGGGAGGTGTTGATCCAATTGTCCCGTTTGGCTTTCCGTCGCCTCCATTGAATTTCTCGCTTCCTCCGTCGACGTTGACCCGTGCGTCGATTTCATAGACGTCCCCTCCCTCCGTGACAAGAAATGCTTTGGTGCCACTTTTATCGTACAGCACGGGAAAGGACTGTACGGCAAACTGATTATCATTCGTATACTCGCTTCCGCCATCCGCGTCATTGTAGTCCTCAGTGCATGTGCTTCCACCGGAACCGGCGTCACGACCGGTAAACATGGCATAATAATAACCCGATCTTGAAATCACTCCATCTGCACCGTTCGTCATATCCGTAATGGACGCATCGGAAAGCGTGACGTCATCATCCCCTCCCTCGTAATCGGCATCGGCCAACCCCTGAGAAATCAGGGTAATTTCGTTGCCATCCGGGTCCTGTACCGCGTGCAGCCCCCAGACGTGTTCCGTCCAGTAATCATTTTCGCCATTTCGATCCTCGTCGTTCTCACGAAACACCGTGTTCATTCGGAGAATCGAAACCAGCGATCCCATGGCCGAGGTCTGGTTGGCGGAAATTCGAGAACGGAGAATACTGGGGATGGCGATGGCCGCGATAATTGCAATGATCGCCACGACAATCATCAGTTCGATTAACGTAAAACCACGTCTCGTTTTCACGGCGAGTTCAAGATAAAAACGAGAAACACATGACGAAACTTCAGCAAATCTCAATGTAAATAGTGCAAATATTGTTCCAATAGATTCGCATCTTGCTTTCAAACGAGGTATTTTTTACGATGCCTCCCCCTGCAAAAAACAACGTGTTATCAAATTATGTCTAATCGCACGAAAAAAGAGAGGATGACGAATCAACACGGTGGAACGGCGATCGTCCTGCTGGGGAGCAATATCGAGCCCGAATCCAACCTTGTTCAGGCAACGCAGCGCCTCTCGCAGGAACTCGAAATTCGGAACTGCTCCTCGGTCTACGAATCCGAACCGGTCGGGCTCGAGGATCAACCCTCCTTTCTGAACGCCACCCTGCTGATCGAGGTGGATCGGTCCCCAAAAGCATTACGGACCTGCTTCAAGCAGATTGAATCGGACATGGGACGAGATCGATCCAGACCCTCGCACGGTCCGAGGTGCATTGATATCGACCTGGTCCTGTATCAGGATGAAATCCTGCGAGAAAACGAGTTCCGGCTTCCGGATCCCGATCTTCTCGAGCATTCTCACGTGGCCGTGCCGGCAGCGGACGTAGATCCGGATCGCATCCACCCCGAAACCGGACGTTCGCTTAAATCCATCGCACGTGATTTGTCCTCGACCGGGGGGGTCCGAAAACGTTCGGATCTTTGTCTTCAATCTCACATTCAACCGGATCCCCAAAACGCCTGATCCATTCCGATCAAAAAACCAGGAACCGACCTATCAGGGGCGATTCATACCAACCCCCGAAGACCCGTTCACCGAGGTTGACACAACCTTCTCCTTCATATATGATGTAACCGTTCCCGTCTGTTTTGAGATGTTATCTCAATTCCTTTGACGGTCTTATCTCGATTCATTTTTACGTTATTGCGTCTTCGTCCCGTGTATCGCATGTCCAAAAAGGTCTGGTTGGGTCTGTTTCTGGTGATCGGTGTCTTTCTATTCCTGCGACCCGCGCGGCTTCAGGAAGGGAAATCGACACCTTCCGGGGACACCGCTGCCGATACGGAAACGGACCTGGGCTCCAAACGTGTCCAGAAATTAAACCAGATCCTGAAAAACAAGATTCAAACACTCCAGAAAGCTCGGAAATCCTACCACCAGGTTCTCCGAAACAAAGAACAGCAGGTTCAGCAGGCCCGGACCCGGCTCGAGATCCTTCAGCGTGACGTTTCGGACACGTCGTCCGCTCGGGACCGCAAGAAAAAGCAACTGGAGAAATTGAAATCAAAACACGAAAGCCTTTCTAAAACTGTTCAAGATCTGCAATCCCGTGTGAAAACCACGTCGAACATCGCCCGCCGGTTTCGAAAACAACTTCGAACGTACATCCGCCATACAGTGCCTTATCGAACGGACTCCCGGTTGCGTCGTCTACGGAATGACCAGCTCCCTGTTGACAAGAAACCGATACAGGCCCTGAACGCCCTGTGGGACGCCGCCCGGACGGAACGATCGGATAGCCGGACCTCCGAGGTGTTCACGGAACAGGTGACGTTACCGGACAACCGAAAGAAACACGCACGTATGATTCGGATCGGGCACAACCTTCTTTATTTTAAAACGGAGGACGGAAACGAAGTCGGTCGAGCCGTGATGGACGAGGATGGTTCCTGGCGATGGCAGATGCCCTCCCGGACATCCGGGATTTCCAGTACGAAATGGAGCGGACTCGTTACCCGGTCGCTGAATATGATTCAGGACGAAGTACGGCCCCAGTTTTTGTTTCTTCCCGTTGATCTCCGTACCCCGAGCGAGCGATGATCCGTTCCACCCCGGCCCCTCTTCCGTATCTGGCTCTTCTACCGGTGATCCTTCTCGGCTCAACGATGGCCCTCGGCCAATCCTCAACGGATCCGAAACAAACGTTGATCAAAAAAATCCGCGAACTTGACAACCAGATTAAGGAGTTTCGAAAACGGCGCAAAAAAGAAAAACAGGAAAAGTCGGAGACCCTTCGGTCCCTCCGTTCGAAGAACCGGAAACAGGTCCAGAAATTAATCGATCTGCGGAAGGAAATTCGGAATCTGGATCGTTCCATCTCCAGTCTCAAAGCAAAGAACGAAGAACTTCAAGCGAATCGAAAGCAGCTCAACAACACCCTTAATCGTTCCGCGGACCTGGCCTCGCTGGTTTATGAACGGCTCGCGGACTGGATCGATCGCGCTCCCCCCGCCCGGGAACGGAAAAAGCAGCTATCGCTTCTCAAGACGAGCAAAACGTTTCTGCAAAAGAAAAAAGCCCCGGAAAAAGCCCTCGAGAAATCTTTTGAAGCACTCATTTCATACCTGCGGGAAGGTCGCGATGTTCAGAAACTGGAGACCACCGTACGAACGCCGGAAGGGCACAAGCGTAACGCCGTGATGGTCCGGGTTGGCCGGGTGTTCGTCGCATATCGCACGGAGAACGGACAATACGGCCTTCGAGTGGATGGGAAAGGAGGGTACCGCTGGAAAACGGATCTTTCCGGATCCGAAACGGATCAGATTGAACAGGCAATCCGTCATTTGCAGGCCGGAACCGATCAATCTCCGGCTCAGCGGATCACCACCACACTTCCCGTGGACCCGACCTTGAACCTTTCCGGAACAGATCGTCA
>CAZSFH010000036.1:14797-17005 GCA_964606115.1 uncultured Planctomycetia bacterium
CGTACGCTAACCGAACGGCTGATGGCAGGAGGACCCGTCATGATTCCGCTCGCCGTGATTGCTCTAATTGCGCTGGTACTCGTGCTGGAACGAATCTGGACACTGAGTGGAGAAGGGGGAAACGTGGATTCGCTCCTGTCCAATGTGCACGAAGCGGTCTCGAATTCCCGGTATGATGAAGCTCGCTCCATCTGTTCTCAACGCTCCGGTGCGGTCCCTGCGGTATTGACCACTCTCCTCGATGCTCGTTCGGAAGACGTGGACGTCATGCAGGACCGGGTGGAGGAAGAAATTCTCCGTCAGCTGCCACGCCTTGAGCGGTTCCTGCCAACACTCAGCGTCCTGGCTGCCGTGGCACCTCTGCTGGGCCTGCTCGGTACCGTGACCGGTATTATTGAAACGTTTGACGTCATTGCCATTTTCGGAGCGGGCAACCAGAAACTTATGGCGGGAGGAATTTCGGAAGCTCTGATGACCACCGCCACCGGTCTCGCCATTGCGATTCCGATACTGCTCTGTCACGGTTACTTCCGAAGCCGTGTGGACGCGGTGATTGGGGACATGGAACGGACCGCGGCCTCCATCTATAATCTGCTTCAGACGGACGATAACGGTCATGAACGAAAACAACAGTCCCCTGAACCTCAAGATGAATCCGAAACATCGGATTCGGAAAATCAATCAAATTCCACGAAAAAAAAGAATGATTGAACTGCTTGAGTCCATTTATCGGGAACTAAAACCGGGAGGATTTGTTCTCCTCGTGCTCCTGGTTGTGGGTGTGGTGGGCTGGAGTCGTGCGTTCTGGTGGCTGCTGGCCATCCGGGGCTGCACGGATACGGACCGACAAACACTCCAGGAATGGCTCCGAACCTCCGGTTCGACGGGGAACCGACCGAATTTAAATGAGCACCAGTCCGAACTTCTGGAGCAGCTTTACGAACCTGTGCAATCCCGGTCACGCCCCATCAAATCGTCCACGGCCCGGGACCTTCTCGATCGAGCGATTCGGGCTATGCGTAGCCGTTACGAAACCGGCCTCCGTATGGTTCGTGTTTGTGCCGTGATCCTTCCGCTCATCGGTTTATTTGGAACCCTGACCGGCATCATACGAAGCTTTGACGCACTGGCACTGTTCGGCACCGGAAACATACAAATGCTCAGCAACGGTATATCTCAGGCGCTTCTGACGACACAGGCCGGTTTGTTGCTGGCGGTCCCCCTGGTCTTCATGAGCCAATTTATGAACTCACTGGTAAATCATCATGAAAAAAATATGGAGCTGGTGGCTCACGAACTGATGCGCAACCGACCTGATCCCATGCCTTCCGGAAAAAACGAAAGTCTGTCGGAATCTTCCGGTACGACATCCGACGTGCAACAACATGATCAATTAAACTCATAGGACGGAACAATGTCCCTGCGATTTACAAGAGGAGATCACGGATCGGACGGCAGCGGTGAAAACACATCGGTGCCGCTGGCACCGCTGATTGACATGATTTTCATTCTGCTGATTTTTTTCCTTGTTACGGCTTCCTTTTCCCGTGATACCGGAATTGAGGTGGATAAACCGGAGGCGACGTCAAGTTCCATTTTACCGAAAGAACATCCCCTGATATCGATTCGAGAAAATGGTTCCATTCATGTTGGAAAACAGCCGGTTAAACTTGACGCCGTTTCTTATCGTTTAAAACAGGAGTTCCAGCGGAAAGGCTCGCGCAAGGTTGTCATTGCCGCCGACCGGGAGGTCAAAACAGAGCTTCTCGTTCAGGTGATTGATTACTGCCAAAAGGCGGGAGCCAAAAACGTATCGATAGCAACTCGTAAAACATCGCAATGAACGAAACAGATCCCCCTCAAAAAAACCTGTTCGAAAATGATTCGCCGTTTTTTGTTCGTTCGGATCGGCGAGGACATCGTCCCGTGACCACCGCGGTGCTGGCAATTCTGCTGGCCATTGTGGTCAACGTAGCGTTGCTTGCATTTATCGGCTACGTGGATATTGGCACCCCTCCTGATCGATCGGAAAAACAATCGTGGACGGTTCGGACGGTGGATTTCCAGAAGGACTCTTTTCAACCCCCCACCCGAAAAAACAAGGAACAATCGTCCACCGAAGAACCGGACGAGAAGATTCAAGACCGGCGAAAACAGAAGAAACGGTCCCATTCCGAAACGACCTCACCCCAGCCTCTTCCTCCGCTT
>CAZSFH010000037.1:0-7967 GCA_964606115.1 uncultured Planctomycetia bacterium
ACGAGCAACAGTTTCATTCTTCACCTGGAAGGTCGTATTGATGCAAAAACGGTTCCGTCGTTCCAGGAGAAGGTCGATGAAATCAAAGAGAAGGGTATGACCAAATTCGTTCTTGATATGGGAGGCGTTGATTATATCAATAGCACCGGTCTCGGCACGCTGGTTAAACTCCACGATAGCATTGAGGAAGACGACGGCGAGATGGGACTTGCGGACATCAACCAGGGCGTGCGGGTGCCGATGGAAAGTTTGGGTGTGGACGCCTTCTTCGAAACGTTCGAAACGACTGAAGACGCAATCGACGCGTTGACGGAGCAGGACGAAATCGAAGAACCGGTTGAAGACGAACAAGAACAGCAAGTAGAAGCAGATGAAGATCGTACAGACGCTGAAGTTCTCGAGGAAATCGGTGAAGGAAAAGCAAAAACCCGGACCGAAGACGACGAAACAGAAGAAACGGAAACCGGGGATGAAGAAATCGAGACCATTGAAGAGCCCCCCGAACCCGCAGCGGAAGAAGAAGCGGTAGAAGAAGTACCGGACATCGAAGAAGTAGAACCCGTGGATGAACCGGACGAACCACAGCCTGAACCGATCGACCAACCGGAACCGTCCACGGTACAGGACGAGGTCGAAGAAATTGACGATACTCCTCAGCCGGAACCCGTCACGGAGGATTCTGAACCGGAATCGATTTCGGAACAGGATCAACCCGAACCCGAACCAATAGAGGAATCGGAAACCCCCTCCACACAGGAACCGGTCGAAGCCGCTGCGGACGACGAGGAAGAACTTGAGGACTTCACCGACGATGAACTGGACGACATGTTTGATGAAGCCGGGTTCGACGATGAATCGGAGGAACCACAGGACGACCTCGAAGATCTTGAAGAAATTGAGGAGACGGGCGAAGAGCCGGCCGCTGAACAAACCTCGGGTCAACCGGAACCGGTTACTGAACAGGAACCCGTTTCAGAAAAGGAATCACCGGAGGAAGAAGTTGCCGCGGCATCCGCGGATGAGGAAGAACAAACCCCGGAGCTTCAACGGGAGTCGGCGGAACAGGCCGATCGGGAACCGCTGGCGGACGGGGATGAATTGCACGAGTGTAAAACCTGCGGGGCCCTGCTGGATCTAAGTGACCAGTCGGAAGGGGAGTTCCTGTGTCCCCGCTGTTCCACGATCGTGAAATATGCACCGGGCGAGCAGCTTCAATTTCAGCAGCCGGAGGATGGACCACCGATCTCGCTGACCCTGAACTGCAGGCAGGAAAGCACCCAGGGGCTGACAGCTCTCATTCGGTCCTTCGCCGATCAAAAAGGATTGGAGGAGCAACAGATCCGTACGCTGCAGCAGGCGATCGAAACGAGCACTCGCCTCATACGTACGGAAGCATACGGGGATAATGAAAATGGTACTTACCGAGTTCTGGTCGTCTCACGAAGAAACCGTCTACGCCTTCAATTTTCCGACCACGGGGAACAGTTCTCGGACAACGCTGATGAGCTCAAGGCGCTCGAAGACGAACTCGATCAGCTCTCCATCCATGAAAATCCGGAAGGTGGAAACCTGATTACGCTTGATGTGAACTCTTAACGTCCCCGCCCTGCACAACCTGGCGACCGTCCACGTACACCTTTTCCACCCGTCCCTTCACCGTCCATCCGTCAAACGGGCAGTTGCTGCTCTGTGAATAAAAAGCGTCGGCGTCGATCGTCCATTCCTGCCCCGGATCGATCACCACGACATCCGCCGCCGACCCGTCCTTCAGACTGCCCGCCTCCAGATTCAGCAGCTCCGCCGGTCTGGTAGATAAAACACGAATCAATTGCGACCAGTCCAGCACACCCGGTTCGATAAGCTCCTGGATTGCTATCGGTACGGCTGACTCGAGACCGATTACTCCGAAGGGGGCGGTGGAGAAATCCTCCTCCTTCTCCTCTTCCGTGTGGGGAGCGTGGTCCGTTGCAATCGCATCAATGGTGCCGTCGGCGAGTCCTTCTTTCAACGCCTCAACGTCCTCTTCGGTTCGAAGAGGAGGTTTCATTTTGTAAACGGAATTGAACGTTTCGACACGCTCGTCGGTCAGTGTGAAATGATGAGGGGTTACTTCCCCGGTGACGCGAACGCCACGATCACGAGCATCGCGAATCAGATCCACTGAACCGGCCGTGCTGACGTGGGCAATGTGAACGTGCGCTCCGGTAAGCTCGGCAAGCGTGATGTCCCGATGCACCATAATTTCTTCCGAGACTGCCGGAATGCCCGCCAACCCGAGTCGGACGGAGGTGTCACTTTCATTCATCACACCGTCGGCGGATAGAGCAAGGTTCTCGGCGTGGTTAATAATCGGCGCCTCAAACATGCGCGTGTACTCCAGGGCCTGCCGCATGATGTTGGAATTCTCAACCGGGCGCCCGTCGTCCGAAAAAGCAACCGCCCCGCCGCGAAGCATCTGTCCCAGTTCGGCCAGCTGTTCCCCGGCACGGTCAATCGTAACGGCCCCGATCGGATACACTTTTGCCAGCTTGCGTCGACGCGCCTGGAGAATGACAAATTCCGTGCTCGCTTCATTGTCCACCGCCGGATCCGTATTCGGCATGGCGGCAATAGAGGTAAATCCGCCGGAAACCGCAGAAGCCGCTCCACTTGCGATCGTCTCCTCCGCTTCGTTTCCGGGCTCGCGCAGATGCGTGTGGATGTCCACCAGACCCGGCGCGATAATCCGACCGTCGGCGTCGACCTGCTCCTCCGCTCCCATGGAGGAGGGAGGAGAACCGGTACCCGAGGCCGTAATCGTATCTCCTTCAATATAGACGAATCCCGATGCGTCGATATCACGGGACGGGTCGATCAGGCGGCCATTTTTCAGTAGGATTGATGACATGATCCTTTACGTTCTGGCACAGATGGATATCGTTTTCAAGTCCGATCAGGAGCCGTCTGTATCAGGGTCAGACGAGCCGGCCGCGCGTTCCTGTATCCAGGAAGTCATGCGGTCTTCAAGGAGATCAAGTGGCAGCGATCCGGCACCAAGCAGATGATCGTGAAAAGCTCGGATGGAAAAATGATCTCCAAGTTGTTGTTCGGCCTTCGCCCGCAACTCCAGTATTTTCCGTTCCCCGATTCGGTAGGAAAGGGCCTGTCCCGGCATGGCAATGTACCGGTCCACCTCCGACCGAATGTTTTTTTCGGTCAACGCGGTCTGTTCCGTCATGTAATCAATCGCCTCCTGTCGACTCCAATCCATGTGATGAAGTCCGGTGTCCACCACAAGCCGGGCGGAACGCCACAGACAGAAGGAAAGCCGTCCGAACTCGGGGTAGGGGTCCTGGTAGAAACCGGCTTCTTTCCCGAGCCGTTCGGCGTACAGTCCCCATCCCTCGGTATACGCCATGAACGACGCGACACGCCGGAAGTCGGCGAGCCCGGACGCTTCCTGCTGCAAAGCAATCTGCAGATGATGTCCCGGAACGGCTTCGTGCAGCGCGAGCGCTTCCATCTCAAACCGGGGCCGACTGGACAGGTTCGATGTATTGACCATAAACCACCCGGGGTGACTGCCGTCCGCGGCGGGACGAAGGTAATACGCAGCTGGTGCATCCTCGGCGGAAGATTCGGGTACCGGCCGAACCCCGTACTCGGCCCGTGGAAGATGACCGAAGAGAGACGGTAACTGTGCATCCATTCGTTTGCAGATGTCCCGGTAGGAACGAACCAGTTCGTCCGGGTCGTCGAAATAGAACCGCTCGTCGTTTCGGAGGGATGAAATAAACGATCGCAGATCGCCGTCGTATCCCACCGACGCCATGACGTCCTCCATCCGATTTTGGACCTGCCGGACGTCCTGCCGTCCGAGCTCGTGGATCTCCTGCGGGGTAAGATTCGTGGTGGTGTATTTATCGACGAGAAACTGGTAAATCGCCTGCCCCTCCGGCAGTGTTTCACAGGAAGGTGTTTCCCGCGCGGCCGGTCGATAGGTGTCCCGAAAAAAAGATAGAAACTCCTCGAAAGCCGGGTGAACGCTCGACCGGATCACCTCTTTCGCCCGGGTGTTCAGTTCCTCCCGGCTTGAGTCGTCAATCCAGTCCGGCATCTCCTGAAAGGGACCAAAAAACGGACTCTCTTCCGGACGTTCCACGATCAGACTTTCCAGCTGCTCTTCAACACCTTCCAGCGAAGAGCGGGCCTGGACGTATCCTTTATCGATGCCTTCGGACAGCAGTTCCACGTGGTCCTCCACCAGGCGGGGAATGTGCTCAAGCCGCGCGGCATAATTTTCAAAATCCGACACGGTTTCCAGGGGAACCTGAAGCTGGATCTGCGGCAGGGTGATGTGAAACCCGAACAGCTGGTTGAATTCCAGGTACCGGATCCCGAGTTCGTACTCCCGCAGGGACCATTTCAGAACCCGTTCGAAGAGGTCGTAGTTCAGCTGGTAGGTCGGAGAGGCTTTTTCACGAGGAACGGCACGAAGCCGGCTCATGAACTGCTTTTCCTTCTCAAACCGCCGCTCGTACGCGTCCGGGTCTTTCTCGGGAAGCCGGTCATTGTAGTGATGTGCCCCGAACCGCGTGGCCTGCAGGGGATTTTCGTGCAGTGTATAGTGCCAGTACTCGTCGAACAGACTCTGCAGTGCCTGATCCGGGTTTGCATCCGGGTCGGTCTGTGTCATGCGCCTGTTGTCCGGAGGGGACGGACGAAAACGTATGAAAAAGATAGGCGAATTTCTATCAACCGAAAAGATTCATGCTAACGAAGACACGGTTTGGTTTCCAGAATAGGCGAAAACTCCTTTCCGTCCCTCATCTTGAAAAAAAATCCGGGAGATCGTAGGATTGTAGGTGCTTCGTTATCGTATGTTTACGGCGATCTCACACCCTCTAACGATCTTATGCTTCTTTCTATCATTCTCGCGGGTCTTCTTTTTCTGGCCGGTTTTACGATTGCGGCACAGGGTTTCCTGAACCTGGAAACTCTTTTTACGCTGGAGATCCATCACACCGATCAGATCCGGGACCTGACCCCGGG
Organism: uncultured Planctomycetia bacterium; assembly: GCA_964606115.1. GTDB lineage: Bacteria > Planctomycetota > MHYJ01 > CAYXQY01 > CAYXQY01 > CAYXQY01. The sequence continues at coordinate 5,032 of CAZSFH010000037.1, forward strand.
ACTTACCGAGGTCAGCGGAAACGTCCGGGAGAGTGAATCCCTTCTAACCGCTCCGATATCGGGCGAACCGTGTGTCTGTTTTTCGCTCGAAATCCGGGAGGAACACGAATACGCTACTGGTCCGGAATGGGAGATCTCCGAGCGTGTGGAGAACGCCGTCCCCTTCTATCTCGAAGACGAAAGCGGGAAAATTCTGATCGATCCGGCGGGGGCGGAATTGCAGCTTCCGATTCGCTACTCCGAACACGTACCACCCGGCATCGTGCCTCCGGATCCAATTCGATCAACGGGCGAGGAGTTACCGGAATCCAACCCCGAACTGGCGAAAAATATTGATCGAACCCTATTGATCTGCCAGACAAACCGGGATACCCGTTTCCTGGAATCATACGTGTCCCCGGAAGACGAATTGACGGCCTTCGGGCAGGTCATGCACCGGGAGCAAGGGAGAAATGCCTTCTACGACGATCGTGATACGCTTTTACTCTACCACGATCCGTCCACGCCTGCTTTTGTCCTGTCCGACGAACCGGGATCGGGAACCAGCTCCATGACTGAGGCGATCTCGATAGCCCCCTGGTTTTTCGGGGGCGGTGGGCTATTTGTCGCCGGGCTTCTCGTGCTGCTCCTCGGGATCTAATCTCCGGGAGATTCGTTTTAACTAGGAGGCTGCTGAAAAGAGTGTATCAGGCGGAAGGAACGTTCACTTTTGCTTGCCACCTTTTGCCCGTGCGAGCCCTCCGTATTTCTCCCACCACCTTTCGAGAATCTTGATCGATTTTTTCCGGCCCGAAGCATCGGTATCAGGGCTGTAGCTAATTTTTGAAAAATCAAATGGGTGGTAAGGGAAAAACGTGAAAATCTGTTGTTTCAACGCCCGAAGCGCCAATTCTCGATACCCCTTTTTTTGATGGTTGAGAGCACGAATCAGTACGGGGATGGATTGATAAATTAACACGCCGCGGTGGGCAAACGCGTCGAGGGCCATTTTCTGGATCCTGGTATCATCACGCTTGAGAAAATTCATGAGCGCGTCTTCCCCGCGCTGCTTGTCCATTCGGAACAGCAACACAGCCGCCATTAACCGGCGCCTCGGGGCGTCGGCGGACCCCAGAAGTTCTTTCAGCGTCTTGACGTCCGTGCGGGAGGCAATATTCAGAATTGCTTTCTGAATTTGTCGCTTCAACCCTTCATCGGAGACGGTTTCCTCGAGTTTTGATAGTTTCGCAATATCGTCGCTGGTGCCGATCTTTCCCAGGACCTGGAGCAGAAGGGAGGGATGAACGGAAAGTTTCTCCGGTTTTTTTTCGAGCATTTTCAGAAACGTCTCCCGGAACCGCTCCTCCTCCCGGCGTTCGACCAGCCGTACAATCTCGGACGCCCATTTTTTCTTCAGGTCCCCCGCTTCCAGCTTCTTTTTCAGGTATTCCACGGATTCGTTGGAACCCAGTTTATACATTCCATATCCCGCAATCTGCTTGAGGGTCTCCCTGTCCGATTCAAAATAAGATTTAAAAACGGCCATGCTGGCCGAACCCTCGTTCCGAAGAAGGATTCGAAGCACGTGCTTTTCCAGAGCCGTTTTTCCCGAGAGCTCTTTCTGGATCAGTGAGCGGAGTTTCTCTCGAAGTTGATAACGAGCGTGCACCCGGACCCGTTTTAACAGCTCGTTCTTTTCGTCCGTGGAAACGGAATCACTCCGCAGGCGTTTCAGGATCAGTTTGCGAGCCCTGGGATCCCGAAGTTGATAAATCGCCAGGAGCGCCGAAATCCTCAGATATTGCTCGTCATGCTTAACAGCAAGCCGAAAAAGCACCTTTCCCGCCTTCCGGGTTTTCAGGCGGCGGATAGCGTCTATCAGGGTATCCCCGACATGCTTGTTTTTTGTTTTTTTGGCGTGTTTGAAAAGGACCGAAAGATCCGAGGGGGTGACGTTCTTCAGGAGAAATCGGCGCGCCTCATTTCGTTCATCCGAATCCTCCGATTTAAGCTGCTGGATAATCTCCTTCATCGAGGAGGGGTTCTTTTCGTCCTTCCCGTTTCCGGCCGGAAGCGAGGCGGCCAGAAAAAATACCAGAATCGCACTCATTGTGAGAAGACGGGCCTCTCGATATTTCATGGTTATTGCCCCGTTTTAACGGATCCAGCTCCTTCCGAGCTGGGGGTTCCACCGGGACGTGCACCGCCACCGGAGCTCGTTTTAGCTCCTGCTTCCTCCGACATCGGATATTCCCGTTCTTCTTCCTGTCCTCCTCCTCCGCCTCCACTCGTGATCTGACGATATCGAGCCCTGTATCGTACGGGACCGAGGCGACGCACGGCCAGGGCCCAGGGGGTTCCCCGGAACTCCCGGAGATGTTTACGCACGTACTTATTGATGTTCTTTAATTCTTTCTCTGCATTGTCTCCCAGGAACCGAACCGGCAGCAACCGCTCGGGACCGTGACAGTACGAATAGTTATCGGCCCTGTAGATGAGTTTCCCCTGTGCTCCCGGCGTGACGGGCAGAAGAAAAAGCAATTTCTGCGGAGCACGTTTCAGGTTGTGTATTTTACGAATCAGATTCGCAAACCGGATGAACTGCTGAAGGTTAAAACGCGTCAAACGGAAGGAAACGTACATCAGTTTCCCGAACGCGGCGATGCGGGGCAGGGGAAAATCCGTAGCGTCTTTCTGGTGAATACCCTGGAGACGGCGAATGAGGGTATTGACTTCTTTCAACTTCTCCCTGGCCAGCTTCGCCTGGCGCATCAGGGTCTTATACCCGCTTCCGTTTCGAAATTCGAATCGCTGCCACTTGTTCCACTTCCGCTTGACCTTCTTCATACTCCCCGGCTTCAGAGGGGGCGGTGTTTTGACGAACCCTCCCTTGTATGCATCCAGCCATACCGAGAAATACGTTTTCGCCAGTCGGCTTCGGGCTAATACCTGCCGAT
>CAZSFH010000037.1:7977-16700 GCA_964606115.1 uncultured Planctomycetia bacterium
GACTCCACCCACGGAGTAAACCGGTCCATGATCGAATCCGCGTACGGTCGGTTACAGACCAGATGCGTGCCTTTGCAGAGTTTACAATCGATCGATTGACAGAAGGGCGCCTTAAACGTTTCGGGAAAATAAACGAAATACCGTCCACCCGTGGCGTCGGCGAGGCGCTGCAGTCCGTAGATCCCAAACCCGGATGGGATCAGGTTGGTCACGTCCGACCGCTGAAGCATCCATCCCCACGGATACTGGTAGTGTGGTCCCTCCGGGCCCCCGTAATAAAGTTTCTTATTCTTTTTGTTCTCGGACTTTTTGAACCAGAAGCTATCACTCAAAATGGCTTCTCGACTGATGGGGTAAAACGTGATGTCGTTCTTTTTCAACAGCCGAGCCGTTCGTTCGGTCTGAAATTCCGTATCCCCATTGATCAGGGAAAAGAGAACAAGAAATTTTTTTCCGGGGGATTTTTGAAAGGCAAGGGCCGTTTTCTGGATCTTCTGGAAGGTGTTCTTTACTTTGTTGGATGGTTTTTTCCGGTAAACCTTCTGGAGCTCGGATTTCACTTTCGACGGACGGGCGGCGCTCTGAAGCAGCAGTTTCAGATCCCGATTCATCAGCACGACGGTATGGCGAGTGTAGGTAAACGTCCCCTCCTCCGTTTCGAACGCTTCCTGAATGCCGTTCGCCAGCCGGCTTAGCAGATCATGTTTGCGAACCTTCGTTGTGTAATCCACAAGCCAGATGACCTGCGTTGGGGAAAAGGCGCCGGTTCCCTCGGGTTTTTCCGACCGATCGACGTTGGCGGCCACGCCGAGAACAGCCTGCCTCAAATCATCAACCCGGGACATGGTGGGAGCGGGGCGATCTTTGCGTCCGTTCTGAGCTTCGGCGGGCACCGAAATGACCGCCGTCATCAACGCCATCATCAAGAGGCGCTTCATGCCTACCTCCCATCGGGAAGAATGAATTGTCCAGCCCGAATGAATTATTTTACCATTCATCTTGAAAAAAACAACTTTGCGGAAAAACGTACCCCTCATTTGAGCGATCGTAACGGGGTCGAAGGTTTCCGGTTCCTCGTCCCGGATTTATTTACCGACCGGTGAACGGGGGACGGAAGTCCTTTCCGGAATCTGGCCTTAAAAAGCATTTTCCGCATGTGAACTGAATCAATGTGACAGATCTCCGCTCGGTTCAGGATCCCCCTTCAATTCGTTGCAATGATTAACTCGACCCCGTAGAATACACGTTACTTCTGCAGCGGAAACGGCGCGGACCCCAGATCCATTTCGTGCACACATCCATCATTCAGATACTCCGAAGCTCAAACTCTCAGGGAGAACGACGATGACCGACCCGTATACGCCGCTCTGGAACCTTCTCGACGGGAATCCGTCGGATGATGTGTTCGTTGCTTGGGAACCGGACGCCAATCGATCGAGACGTGATCTCGCCGCCGAGACCGTCTCCCTCCTGCAGGCGATCGACTCACGCGAACCGTCTCGCTGGCTTCTGCTGACACAGAACAGTTATCTGTTTCTGAAGGGACTTCTCGCGATCCTCCACTCGGAAGGAACGGCCGTAATTCCGCCGAACGACAAAGAGGGGCTCCTCAAGGACTGTGCGTCGGACGTCGGCGGGGCGGTCACGGATGATTCAGTATCCAGCATTCCCGGCGTGGACGACGCCCATCACCTGATCACCGGGCAAAACCAACCGGAACCGGCCTCCTCCGTTGAGGTCCTTTCGGAGCTTGATCCGGACCGACCCTGCATGGAACTGTTCACCTCCGGCACGACCGGCGATCGGAGCACCATCCAGAAATCCCTTCGTCACATTCATCAGGACGCTCTCGCGGAACACGAAGCCTACGGCGAGCAGGTCGGCGATTCCGTGATGTTCGGAACGATCTCCCACCAGCACATCTACGGAATGCTGTTTCGCGTGGTGTTTCCCGCATGCGCCGGTATCCCATTTTACCCGGAATCCGTTCCGTTTCCGTCGGATCTCGAGGATCGGGTCGAGGACGTTTCCGGACCGGCAACCCTCACGACCAGCCCCTCCCATCTGAAACGGCTCGCGAGATCAGGAGTTCTGTCTTCGCTCCGGGGAAAACTGACGAACGTGTTCTCCGGAGGTGGCGTCATTTCCGAGGACGTGACGGAGGAGGTCCATGACCAACTCGACATCTATCCGTACGATGTTTTCGGCTCCACGGAAACCGGCGGGGTCGCCTGGCGTCCGGCCAATGAAACCCGCTGGCGTCCGTTCAACCGGGTCCGAACGAAGGTCGACGGAGAAGGACGGTTGCTGGTCAACTCCCCCGCCGTCAGCGTGTCGGACGACTGGTACCCCACCGGAGACCTCGCGGAGACATTCGAAGATTCATTTGTACTGAAAGGACGAGCCAACCGCGTGGTGAACATCGCGGAAACCCGGCTCTCCCTTCCGGATCTCGAAAACCGGCTCCGCGATCATGATGAGGTGGAGGAAGCAGCGGCTTCGGTCGTCGATTCGCCTTCCTCCCGCAACCGGAAGGACGTCTTTGCCGCCATCGTGCCGGAGGATGGTTCTCCGCGAAACGAGGAAGAAACTCAATCTCTCCGGAATTCCCTCCGAAGCCGTTGTGCTGATCACCTTGATTCCGTTTGTGTCCCCAAGCACTGGTTGTTCGTCGACGAGCTACCCCGGGACCAGCTCGGAAAAGTACAGGTGGACAAACTCCGGTCGAAACTCCGGGACACGCCCGGGCAGGAGAAATCCATTGACTCGTAAGATCCCTTTCATCGAGCAATCGCCATGACCGATCAAGACCTGAGTCCCTTCCCGAACGACAGCGAAGCCCTGCCGGATCCCGTCGATCTCCTCCCACAGGCGGGTCCCATGAACCTGATCGACGAAGGCGTGGAACACGAATCGAACCGCACGGTCTGCCGGTTTACGGTCCGGGAGAATGACGTGCTTTTGAAGAACGGAGGGATTCCGGCGTGGTTCGGTATCGAACACATGGGCCAGTGCTCGTTTTATCATTATCTCGTGAAAACACAGGACGAATCCTGGTCCGACCGACAGGCGTTATTTCTTGGCGTTCGACATATGTCCTTTTCCGTTCAGCAGCTTGACCTCCACTCGTCCTATCTTGTGACCGCACGGGATTTCGGGGTTCATGATCGATATTACAGTACGGACAATTGTTTGTTGGATGAAGAGACCGGTGACACGCTGATGGAAGGTCGGCTCAGTGCGCTTATACTGGAGGAGGAGGAGAGCCTGGACGATCCCGATCTCGACGCGTCGTTTCAATCCATGCGTCTCCGATGAGTGATCGAATTCTCGTAACGGGAGCAAGCCGCGGTATCGGTCGGGCGATTGCAATTCAACTTGCCGCCGACGGCTGGTCCGTGGTGCTGAATTACCGTTCCAGCGAAGAAGCAGCGCGGGAAACGGAAGAGCTGATCACCTCCGAAGGGGGAACGGCCGAACGGCTGCGGTTCGACGTTTCGGACCGGGAGGCCTGTTTCGACGTCCTGCGCTCCGACATTGACGAAAACGGTTCCTATTACGGTCTCGTCGCCAACGCGGGCATTCGACGGGACACGTCGTTCGCGCTTATGGAACCGGAGGACTGGGACGAGGTGGTGAACGTCAATTTGAACGGCTTCTTCAACGTCCTGAAACCCCTGATCATGCCCATGCTTCAGGAACGGAACGGAGGTCGGATCGTCGCCATTTCCTCGCTTTCCGGGCAGATGGGGAACCCGGGGCAGGTCAACTACAGCGCGTCCAAAGCCGGGGTGATCGGAGCCGTCCGCTCCCTCGCACGGGAGTTCGGTCCGCGAAACATAACCGCCAACTGCGTCGCTCCGGGACTGATCGACACGGAGATGGTGGACGATCTGCCCCTGGACGAGTTTATCGAAAACATTCCGCTCGAACGGATCGGCCAACCGGAAGAGGTTGCATCCGTCGTCTCCTTCCTGTGTTCGGAGGACGCTTCCTACGTCACGGGCGAGGTCATTTCCGTCAGCGGAGGTATGGCATGACCCGTCGCGTCGTCATTACCGGACTCGGAGCACTGAGTCCCATCGGGACCACCTGGGAGGACGCCCGCAATGCTCTTCAGCAGGGACGATCCGGCATTGAACTGACGGAGGACTGGCAGGCGATCGAGGGAATTGACAGCTACCTCGTTGGTGCCGTGGATCTGGAAACGGATGAACTCGAGGAAGGCCTCGACCCCCGGACCCTGCGCAAAGCGGGACGCGTGGCGCTTCTGTCCATTCACGCCGTCCGAACGGCACTCGAGGACGCGGGCCTTCTCGACGAGCCCATTCTTTCGGACGGCCGAACCGGGGTTTCCTATGGATCCACGGAAGGGAACGATAAAGCGACCTCTAAATTTACTCAGGAGATCAAGCAGCGGAACAGCGTCGAACGGATCAAAGTCTCGGATTTCCTGAAATCCATGAGCCATACCTGTCCGGCCAACATCGCCCATCACTTCAACCTCGCCGGCCGGCTGATTTCCACTTCAACGGCATGTACGTCGGGAAGTCAGGGAATCGGCTACGGATACGAAGCCGTCAAGTACGGAAAACAGGACGTCATGATCACCGGTGGAGCCGAAGAACTGGTCATGGCCGCGGCCGCCGTGTTTAACACCATGTTCGGCGCGTCGACGCGAAATGAAATGCCGGCGACCGCTCCCCGTCCATTCGATCGAGACCGGGACGGACTGGTGGTGAGCGAAGGTGCGGGAGCCCTGATTCTGGAGGAACGACAGAACGCCCTCGATCGGGGAGCTCCCGTGTACGGTGAAGTCCTGGGTTACGGGGACCGCTGCGACGGCCAGCATCCAACCATTCCCTCCGCGGACGGCATGAAGCCGGTGATGAATCGTGCGCTGGAGGACGCCGATCTTGATCCGGACGAGGTCGATTACCTGAACGCACACGCGACGGCCACGGACCGTGGAGATATCGAGGAAAGCAAAGCGACGAGGGAGGTGCTCGGTCCGGACGTGCCCATTAGTTCACTGAAAGGCCATATGGGCCATACCCTCGGTAGCTGCGGAGCCGTCGAAACGGTGTACGCGCTGCGGATGGCCCGGGAAGGATGGCTTGCACCCACCCTCCACCTCGAACACCCGGACGATCGGTGTGCGGATTTACATTACATTTCCGGGGAACCGATCGAGACGTCTCCGGACATCATCATGAATAACAATTTCGCGTTCGGGGGCGTGAACACGTCCCTCCTGTTTCGTCTCCTGTCGTCATGACCACGTACGACGCCGACGTCGCCGTCATAGGAGCCGGACCCGCCGGATCCGTGTTCGGCGGATCCCTCGCGAAACGGGGACACAACGTGTTGATTTTAGAAAAAACCACATTCCCACGGTTCCATACGGGTGAATCACTCCTTCCGATGACCGAACCGCATCTGCGGGATTTCGGCGTCGACCTGGATGAAGCGAATTACGCTCTGAAAAAAGACGGTGCCAAGATTCACGATACCAGAAAACACGAAACGGAATCGTCTCCGTTCCGGCGGGCGAGGGAAGGGGTTCCGAAACACGCACACCAGGTGCTTCGTTCGGCCTTCGACCGGGACCTCGCCGAACAGGCCGAAACGAACGGTGCGCACATCTCCTTCGACAGTCGGGTGACCGGGTGGAACGAACAAGCAGATGGCGTGTGCGTTCAGTTTGACGACCGCCCTGAACTTCAGTGCCGTTACCTGGTCGACGCGACGGGACAGCGGGCGTTCATGGGACGTCGAAACGACACCCTGCACCGGATTGACGATTTCGGACAGGTCGCCACGTACACACACTACAAACAGGTGCCTCCCGAAGCAATTCCGGACTCTCTGGATGGCGGTGAACTCATGGTGGGTCTGCTCGAGGAGGGCTGGACCTGGTGCATTCCACTACCGAACCGCACGGTGAGTGTCGGTCTTGTCGAACAGGCCCCGGATCCCTCGAAGACGGCCCGGGAAGCAATCACCTCCGCGCTCCAGCAGGTCGGACCGCTTTCGAACCTCCTGGAACGAGGTTCCCCGGTCGACTGGGTAAATCGCTGTGCCGGGTATAGTTTCATCAACCGCAAACCCTACACCGAACGAACGGTCTGCGTCGGTGACGCGTACGTTTTTCTTGATCCGATTTTCGCCAGCGCCATTCACCGTGCCGTGGTTTCCGCCCGCCAGCTGGCCTCCCGGATGAGCGATCTGCTCGAACGTAACTCACGGCTCGATCTGGAAAATTATTTTGATTGGGTCGACCGTGGACACCAGGTCTTCGGGCGCCTCATTTCACGATTCTACAACACCAACTGGATTCAGCACATGTTTTTCACGGAAGACCGCCCGGAGTCGATGGTCCGGGAGGTCACGTCCGTCCTCGCGGGCGATATCTGGCGAGATGACAACACCTTCCTCAACATGCTGCTTCGCAGCGACGAAGACGTTTTTCCCCCGCGGGAAAACGGCCCGGCTCGAAACCACAATAAAACGTCCGAGAAAGCCGGAACCTGATCCAATGGCATCGATTGACACCCATGTCGCCGTCATCGGCGCCGGCCCCACCGGTTCCGTCCTGGCCGGATCCCTTGCCGAACAGGGTCACCGTGTTTTCGTATTCGAGAAAAACTCCTTCCCGCGATTCCATATCGGGGAATCGCTGCTCCCGATGACCGAACCGTATTTTCGCGAATTCGGCCTGGAACTCGACGACGAGGAATTCGCGATCCAGAAGCACGGGGCTCTCTTCTACGAAGCCGAAACGAATCGAACGGAACCGGTCCCCTTCTCACGCACCCGTGATGGAACCCCGTCCTACGCCCACCAGGTCAAACGCTCCGCCTTCGACCAGAAACTGGTCGAGCTTGCTCGGTCGAAAGGAGCCGAGATCCACTTCAATCAAACCGTAAGCGGGTGGGACGAACAAGAAGATTTCGTACACGTGCGGTTCGACGATCATCCCGAAATCAGGTGCCGGTACCTGGTCGATGCCTCCGGACAGCGAGCAATGATGGGACGTCAGCATGAAACCGTTGAACACATTGACGATTTCGGCCGCGTGGCGACGTACACGCACTACAAAAACGTCCCGTGGAATTTTCTTCCGGAAGCGATGCAGAACGGGGAAATCCTGATCGCTCTCGTCGGCGACGGCTGGTTATGGGGCATCCCGCTGTCGAACGGCTGGTTCAGCGTCGGGCGGGTTGAACGAAACCCGGACCCGGAACCCACAAAACGCGAGGCGGTGCTAACGGCCATCGAGCAAATCCAACCCATCTCGGACCTCGACGACATCGGCACGAGGGTCAACCCTGTTCAGCGGTGCTCCGGCTACAGTTATGTCAATCGTCAGCCTCACACCCGGCGCACGGTGTGCGTTGGGGACGCACACGCCTTCCTGGACCCCATCTTCTCAACCGCCATTCACCTCGCGGTCTCCTCGGCCACCCAACTGTCCGAAGAATTAGACGAGCACCTGAACGAAAATGACCCCCTGAAACTTGACGATTACCTGGAGTGGATCGAGTACGCCCACCACCTGTACGGACGCCTCATCCACCGCTTCTACCAGAAAAACTGGGTCCACAATACGTTCTTCACCTCCGATCGACCCGAATCCCTCGTCCGCGACGTCACCTCCATCCTCGCCGGTGACATCCGCTACGAAAAAAACCGGTTCCTGAACATGCTGATGAACACCAGCGACGACGTCCTCCCCACCCGGATCAAGGGATAATCCGGCAAAATCAAGAGCGTGTACCACAGATCCGGGTCGCCGAAAAAATCACTTTACGTCATGGATTTCTACCACCCAGCTGACGTAAAATTTGTCCTCAGAAAACTTTAAACTCCTCCGGATCGTGTCCCCTCAACCCGTACCGGCTCATAAAGGTCAGCAGCCACATCCCGTACGCGGAGCCGGCGGCCGCTCCGGTGAAGATTCGTCCCAGGTGTTTTTCCATGTGTGAATTAATCAACCGTCCCAGCAACGTACCTTTGACCTCTTCCCCCGCACGCAACAGCGTCATCAGCCGGCCGTTGTAGAACAGTCGTGCAATGGTCTGCCAGTCGGAGAGGTTGCCCAGGACACGGGACGTATACTCGTTCAGGTCAAGCGTTCCGTCCGGATCCAGCGCCGGAGCAAGCGTACGGGCACTGTCCATTGCCAGGTACAGTCCGGACGACAGGACCGGATCGATGAACCCCGCCGTGTCCCCGAGCAGAACCCAGTTCGATCCCGTGATGCGGTGTGTAATCAACTGGTAGTTTTCGAAACGAAAAATCGGTTCAATCCGCTCGGATCCCTCCGTAACCTCACGAAGCCGCGGTACCTCCGACAGGACGTGGTTGAGCTGTTCTTCCGGGTCCGAACCGAACGCACGGAGCTGTTCCGGTGTCGACACGATACCGAACGACACCCGGCCCTGAAGCGGAATACGCCACGCCCAGCCCCCGTCAAAGATTTCAGTGTGCACGTCACCCGACGTCGTTTCCTTCATGTCATCGAAATGCGTGAACAAGGCCGCCCCGCGTTTCTCGCTCACCTCGTCCGACGGTAGGTCCAGCAGGTTTGGAAGAAGACGAAATCGGCCGGTCGCATCGACCAACCAGTCCGGTGGGCCGTCAAAAAAGGATCCGGTCCGGTTCCGGCACTCCTTCGAGAGACGAATTTCGTCATCGCTGCCTCTCCGCTCCACGTCGGC
>CAZSFH010000038.1:0-16518 GCA_964606115.1 uncultured Planctomycetia bacterium
ATACCGGTTCCGATCAACACCGTGGGACGCTCGTACCGGTCGACGATCCGGGACGCGGCCACGCCGATCACCCCCGGATGCCAGTCGTCGTCGGTCAGGATCACGACCGGATGATCTTCCAGGTCCATGGCTTCCATCTGACCTTCCGCCTCCCGCACGATATCGGCCTGTAGCGACCGTCGTTCCCTGTTAATTTTTTCCAGTTCCCCCGTCACCTGTTTCGCCTCCTCGATCGAATCAGACCGGAACAGTTCCAGTCCCAGCTCACTCCGCTGCAACCGTCCCGCCGCGTTCAGGGGCGGAGCGATTTTATAGCCGATGTCCTCCGCGTCGATTTCGTCATCCTCCAGCCCGACCTGATTCATCAGCGCTCTCAATCCGGGCACGCCGGTCTGCGAGAGCGAACTCATCCCGTACCGTGCAAACACCCGGTTTTCATCCACCAGCGGAACCTGATCCGCCACCGTCCCCAGCGCGGCAAACCCCATGGCATCCACGAGGAACTCCCGGAATTCCGGGGCCACTTTTTTCTGATCCGACAGCTGATCCGCAATCCCCCACGCAAGCTTGAACGCCACGCCGGCCGCACAGAGTCCGGCAAACGGATACCCGTTCTCGTTCAATTTCGGGTTCAGAATCGCCTCCGCCGGCGGTGTTTCGGGAGGAGGTTCGTGGTGATCGAGGACGATCGTGTCGATGTCCCGCTCCCGAAGGTAAGAGATTTCCTCGAGGTTGCTGGTCCCGCAATCCACCGTGATCAGCAGTTCGGGATCCCGGGTGTCGACCAGTTTCTGAACCGTGTCCATGTTGAGCCCGAACCCTTCATCCAGCCGATCCGGAACGTACGCGTCCACCTTCCGGTTGATCAATTCAAAAAAGTTCATCAGAATCGACGTAGCGGTCAGGCCGTCCACGTCGTAATCCCCGAAAATCAGGATGTTTTCCTCGTCCCGGAGGGCGTTCCGGATCCGCTCAACCGCGGCTCCGATCGACTCGAACTGGTCCGGGTTCCGCAGATCGTGCATGGACGGATTAATAAAGGTGGAAGCACGGTCCGGATCGGTAATTTCCCGGTTCACCAGGAGCTGCGCGGTGATGGGGGAGATGTGGAGCCGGGAGGCCAGTCGTTCCGACTCCACATTGTTCTGAGGCTTCAGTTTCCAGGTCGACGCGCACACGAAAAGTCCCCTCCGGTGAATGTTCGGTCATGATGAACAGGCGGAAGATTGGTTTATCATCGTACCGATCGCGGGGTACTATTTCAAGGATTTCAGTTGATTGAGATCAGTCTGCGCGCCCCGGAGATGATCGCTGACCCGAGGGGTACCTGTAAAAAAGGAGACCGTCATTTGAGATGCTCCTTTTTGATCAGCTCATGTATTACGTTTGCTCAACCTTCGTGCATGGTGGCGCCGGGAGACGTACAAGGCCCTTTTTCCTGTGCTGAGTCATGGAGCGTATCCAGACGCACGCAAAGAATAATTACCCTCTCGTACGGCATTGATTCAAGCAGTATTTGAGGGAGAACGAGCGATCGTCCGCTCCTTGCTTGAGCATGGAGCAGATCCAGAAACGACCTTCGTGAGCAACCGGACGGCCGCAGAGCTGGCGAAAAGAAATGGGTGTCAACAAATCACCGAACTCTTCACGAAGCAATTCCGGAAGGCTCACGGAGTGCACGCCTCCTTTTCAGATGCGGTCATGGTAGCCGTATCATTGATTTTTCGTTCCAATTTTAACGACATCCTCCCCCTTCAAATTCATTTCCCGAACGTATCGCTTCCAGTCCTTCTCCAGCTTATCGAACGCGGGAAAGAACTTCCGGAACCGCCGGATCGCGCCGACGTTTGGATGGTTCTTGAATGACAGAAGATATTTGTCCAGCTGATTTACGTATTTATTGTCGTGTGCATGAACCAGGTAATGCACCAGGCTCCAGGCCTGGGCGTAATGCCTCCCCGTAAACTGTCGTTTCTTCATCCGGACCAACTTCTTGATCGGCACGTACCTCCCGCTCTTGACCATTCGCTTCGCCACCTTCATACGTCGTTTTGGCTTCATCCCGATGATCATGTTCGTTCGCTCAAACCGGCTCGCCTCGAAGTAAACGGCGAGTCCTTCGTTGATCCAGATGTCCACCGGTCTGAATCCCAGCGTGGAGAGCACAATCAGATGGGTCCCCTCGTGCAGCAGCGTTGCCGTCGTATTGTGAATCTCTCCCGGTTGATAGTACGTGACGATCCTCCCTCCATCCCGTGTGGAAAAGTATCCTTTGACCTGGTTGGGCATTTTTTGAATCCGATCGAACCCCCGCCGGTTCTTCGGCACGAGAACATCCACACGGCTACGCAGGGACGCGTTTAACAGTTGATTGAAATTTTTATAAAGCGCCTCCATCACGTACCCAATCTCTTTCATGGCTTTCGGACTGATGTTGGTACGAATGTGAAAATGAGGGGATTTCAATTCCCACGCTTTTTTCCAGGAGCGATTTCCTTTCACGGCCCCCGGCTCGTTCAAAATCGTACCCAGTGGTGGGCGTCCCGGTTCGTTTTTCTCTTCTCTGGCCGTCGGTTTCTGTTTTTCCGGGTTTTTCTCCGGTCGATCTCTCTTTTTCCTCGAGGAACTCGGGGCCTCTCCGGCGTCCGCGGTTTGGCTGGTGGTCTGATTGGCGAGAACCTGAAGTTCCGACGAAGACAGGGCTCGATCATATAATCGAAGATCATCAATTAAGCCAACCAGCTGATGTCCTCCGTCCTGACGGCTCTCGCCGTCCTGGAAAACGGTACTGCCCGCAATCGCTCCGACCCCAGGGTCACCGAGGTGTTTCCAGAGTTGACTTCCCGAACCGACGTCGAATTGCTGCCCGTCCAGGTATCCGGCCAGCACTTCATTTTGCACCCTCGGCCCTCCCTTCAGCGTCAGCGCCACGTGGTGCCACGTGCGGGCCCGGATATCGGGTGTGGAAAGATACGTTCCCGACCATCCGCTTTGCTCCTCGTCATCGTTCCATCCTCCCACGTACAGCTTACCGTCATACACATAGATAATCAGGCCGCGATCATATCCTCCCTGCTCGTAGATCACCTGTTTTCGCGAGGAGATCGAAGGGTTGGCCACGTTTACCCACACGGAAATGGTGTAGGTCTTCAAGGTTTCACGTTTGTTAATCAACTTGTGGGTAGGTAGAACCACATGTCCTTTTCTCTTCCTTCGGAGGAGGAGAGAGCTCGATCCCACTTTCGCGGACGGGGCAAGAGCAACCTTGCCCTTGCGTGTTCCGTGGAGTCCGTTCCCGCTGCTGTCGGCCGCGTTGCGATCGAACGTCCAGTGTCCGGTGAGCCCTTTGGTCGGGGTCTCCTCGGATCGGGCCGTACGGGATAGACCTCCGGAAAGCAGCACGATAACAAGGAAACCGACGAGAACGTGGATTTTCCATCGGCCCGCGAACGAATCACGTTCCGACAACTCATCCGTTAACACATTCGTTTTCGTATCTTTCACGACGAACCCCATTTGAAGCGGTGTATCCAATGATCCGGGCAACCGAATCGATCCGCGAGAGAATGGGGAGAGCAGACCAGACGGGCACCGGCCAGAGGTGTGAGAAGTCAGGGGGGATAAAACGTATGCTTCCTCTCGTTTTAAATTCAGTGTATTTTAATAGATCACAGTTCTTGTTTCAATTTTTTAATGCTGTGATAGGGGAGGCCGTCACGATGGTTGTACGAGCGTGAAGGCTCTTACGTCAATAAATTCATGCAACGACGACATCGCACATTGAAATCCACGACGTCGGCATTCGATAAGATGAGTGAAATGCGATCCCCCGTTAAACAAACCGAAAACGTTCGTCACACGACGGGCGATTGTTTTGACCGTAATATATTATATAATATGGGTGTGTTCTGTAAGTACTTTCATTCACGGATGTTCCCATGAACGATCAGCTTGCTGCGGAAGATATCGTGGACAAACAGGGGGAGGGGAAGCAGGATGAGCAGGCACTGTCAGCGGATCTGCTCTCGTCCTTCCGGGACCGCTTCAATCAGCATTCTCGAAACCGGCTTGCCCGCAACGCGGTGGTCAACACGGGAGCCCGGAAGGCGGGACTGAACCGGGACTCCATTACGGACAACGTCATGACGTTCTCCCACGAGATCGACACGGGGGAGGTCACGGACCAGAAAAAATCCGGGCGCTGCTGGGCGTTTGCCGGGCTGAACCTGCTTCGGCTGGAGTGCATGGAGAACATGAACCTGGATTCGTTCGAGCTGTCCCAGAGCTACACCATGTTCTGGGACAAGCTGGAAAAAGCCAATTATTTCCTGGAGAACGTCCTGAACACACTGGACGAACCCACGGACTCACGCCTCTTCATGTGGTTGATGGATCATCCCCTGGAGGACGGCGGACAGTGGGACATGTTTGTTAACCTCGTCAACAAGTACGGGATCGTTCCGAAGGAGGTGTACCCGGAATCGAAATCGTCGAGTTCAACGCGGGTGATGAACGCCCACCTGAAAGCAAAGCTCCGGGAGTACGCCTCGGAGCTGCGGGAACGGAACGAGTCCGGGACGCCGCTGCCGGACCTGCACAAGCGGAAACGGGAGATGATGCAAACGGTTTACCGGATTCTGTCAATTCACAACGACGAGCCGCCCGAATCCTTTGAGTGGTCCTGGCGCGACGAGGACGACCAGTTCCACGACGCCGGCACCCTGACCCCCCAATCCTTTTTCGACGAGTTCGTGGACCTGAACCTGAACGATTACGTCAGCCTGATTCACTGTCCAACCGACGACAAATCGTTCGAGGAGCTTTACACGGTTCAATACCTCGGAAGCGTGGTCGAGGGACGTCCGGTGCTGTACCTGAACGTCGAGCTGGATCGACTGAAATCCATAACCCGGGAGCTGATCGAAGATAATCATGCCGTGTGGTTTGGTTGTGACGTCGGAAAACAGCTGGCCCGCAACAACGGGATTCTGGACACGGACACGTACGAATTTGATCTGCTGTACGACACGGAATTTCGCATGGACAAACCCCGGCGCGTGACGTACGGTCACTCCCGCATGACCCATGCCATGCTGTTTACCGGTGTTCACCTCGACGACGGTGAACCGGTTCGCTGGAAGGTCGAAAACAGCTGGGGTGAAAAATCCGGCAAGGACGGGTTTCTCGTCATGGACGACGGCTGGTTTGACGAGTATCTATACCAGGTCGTCGTGCCGAAACAGAAGCTGTCCTCGGACCTGCGGAAGAAGCTCGACGACGACCCGGTTGAACTACCCCCCTGGGATCCCATGGGAGCGCTTGCTCGGTGTCGATAGGTCCGGGCGCATTCTTCTTTCACGGGAATTTCATTATTGATCCGGCCGGTTCCTTTCGGTTACAGTTCTCCTCCTGTTTCACTGCACGTTACGTTCGGGGATTTCGGGACGACCCGGAAGATCCGACATTACCGGCACAATGGTAGAATTCCCGAACGTCAGTGCGTGAGTTCTTTTTATTCGTTGACGCCCTCTCCCCGGACGTTCGATGTGTTGATCGTTTGATCGATTGAACCGCTCCCCGACGATTGGATGCTGTTCGTCTCCCATGAAATTCGAAACTTGATTGTCGTTTCCTTTCGACGTTTGTGACGCCCGATGACCAAGAAGAAAGAAAAAATAAAACCGGAAACCTTTGTCAAGCGCCGGGAACAGCTTTTTGATCGCATGGAGGACGGTGCTGTCCTTGTGCCGTCCCCCCGGCCTTCGAAGAAACCGGACGGAATGGACTATCCCTTTCGCCCGGACATGGATTTTTTCTATCTCACCGGTCTTGACGAACCGGAATCCGCCGCTTTTTTTTTGAAAAACGGTGACCGGCGACGATTTCTTCTATTCGTCTCTCCCCGTGATCCCGAGCAGGAGGTCTGGACCGGGCGGATGGTGGGACTGGAGGGAGCGCGGGAGGAGTACGGAGCCGACGAGGCGTACCCGATTGAGAAGCTCGAGGAAAAATTGACGGATTATCTGGCGGGTCGGCGGCGGGTGTACGCGCCACTGGGACGGTACGACGCGTACGACAACATCCTGATCGGAGCAATTCGTAACCTCCGGGAAAACGCGCGAAACCGGAAACGACCTCCGTCCGACATCCTCGCGCTATCGGACCTCCTTCACCCGATGCGACAGGGGAAATCCCCGGAGGAAATTGAGCTTCACCGGCGTGCCATCGACCTCACCTGGAAGGGTCTTATGCGGGCAATGAAAATGTGTATGCCGGGCCGGTTCGAGTATGAACTGGAAGCCACGCTGGACGGAGAATTCCGACGGCGGGGCGGAGACGGAACGGCGTTCGACACCATCGTGGCGGGAGGAGGGAACGCCGCCGTTCTACATTACAATAAAAATGAAGACCGCCTCGACACCGGGGACCTCGTGCTGATTGACTGCGGCGCCTCGTACCAGTATCACTGCGCGGACATCACACGCACGATTCCGGTGAACGGAACCTTCACGAACGCGCAGAAGAGATTTTACGAACATGTGCTGGCGTGTCAGAACGAAATAATCGATCGGATCGAACCCGGCGTGGCGTACGACGAACTGCAGAACCAGACCGTTGAACTCCTGACCGAAAGCATGGTGGAACTGGGACTGCTGGAAGGAGACGTCGAGGCACTAACGGAACCGCCGGAGGACGATCCGGACGCGGACGCACCGTACAAACGTTTTTTTATGCACAAGATCGGGCACTGGCTCGGGCTTGATGCCCACGACGCGGGTCCGTATCGAGCATACGGAGCGGAGGACGCCGACTGGAAAACGCTTGAGCCGGGAATGCTGCTGACCGTCGAACCCGGCCTGTACGTGCCGGACGACGCGAAGGACGTGCCGGATGAATTTACCGGAACGGGCGTCCGGATCGAGGACGATGTACTCGTGACGCAGAACGGATGTGAGGTGCTCAGCAAACAGATCCCGAAAGGCGTGGAGGAGCTGGAAGAGTTACTTTCATGACACCCTGAGAAATACGCTCGCTGAGGGATCATCCCATACGGGACGGGCCGTATTTTGGCCGGAAAGCACGGATTTTCCCTTCGAATATGCTTGGGGTTCCATTTGGTCTGATTTTGATCCAGCATGCTGCTGGTCGCTCTCCCGGGATGATCAATGATCCGAAGGGTTACGCGTCGTGGCGGATTCTCAGGATATCCCCGTCGCGGACGACGTAATCCTGGCCTTCCACCCGCATTCGGCCTTCGTCCCGAATTGACATTTCATCTCCCAGTTCCTTCAGGTCCTCGAACGTGAACACCTCCGCGCGGATGAAATGCTCTTCGAAATCGGAGTGCACCACTCCCGCGGCCTGCTTTGCCGTGGTTCCGGCGGGAATGGACCAGCCCCGGAGTTTCTTATTGGCGATGGTAAAAAACGTCCGGAGTCCGAGCACCTCGTAGGTCGCCCTGATGAGACGGTTTAAAGCCGGTTCCTCGAGTCCGTAATCGGCGAGAAGCATTCGTTGTTCATCCGGATCGAGATCCCTGAGTTCTTCCTCCAGGGACGCGCAGATTGGGATCACGTGGGCGTTTTCCTTCAAAACGAACGATTCGAGATCACTCGCGTACCGTCCGCCGTCCGGAAGATCGGATTCACTTACGTTGGCGACGTAGATAACCGGTTTTTGCGTGAGAAGGTGGCTGTCGTGAAGCAGTTCCCGCTCCCGTTCGGTGAACTCCAGGCACCGGACGGGCTGTCCCTCCTCGAGCATTTCCCGAACCCGCTCCAGCAGATCAACCCGATCCGTCTCGTCCCGGTCTCCCCGTTTCGCGTCCTTACGGGATTTTTCCAGGCGCCCCTCGACCGTCTCGAGATCGGCGAGAATCAGTTCGGCACGAACCGTTTCGACGTCCCGGACCGGATCGATGGACCCCTGCACATGGGCGACGTCGTCTCCCTCGAAACACCGCACGACGTGAACGAGTGCATCGGTTTCACGGATGTTGGAAAGAAACTGGTTCCCGAGTCCCTCTCCTTCCGACGCTCCTTCCACAAGCCCTGCGATGTCCAGGAATTCGATGGCCGGTGGAATGGCTTCCTCGGGCTGAATGTGCTCCGCGATCACGCCGAGCCGGTGATCCGGTACCTCAACCACCCCGACGTTCGGATCAATCGTGCAGAACGGGTAGTTTTCCGCGTTTGCCCCGGCCCTTGATAGCGCATTGAACAACGTGGATTTACCGACGTTGGGCAAACCGATAATCCCCGCGGAAAGTGACATACTACGTGGATGTGTTTTCGGCCGAAACGAACGAACGATCCATTGAATGCGGCGAAATTACTTCTTCGAGGAAAACGCTTCATCCGGCAGGTCCACGTTGACCTTCACGCTTTTCACCTTGACTTTCATTTTGCTGTCCGAGAGCATTTTCTTCATACGTTCAAAATTACCCCCCATTTTCTGCTTCATCTTCTCTCGTTGGCTTTTCGGCATATTTTCGATCATTTTAATGGATCTCTTCATCTTTTTGCGCTCGGATTCGGAAAGCCCGAGGTCAACGTCGATCTCGGTGAGATGGGGATAGTTGACACCGTCAATCATTTTGTAGTCCTTCATGTCGGCGACGACGGTCGTCGTGCGTGTTTTTCCTCCACTGGTCTGCTTGGATTTAATGTTCATTCGGACGGGAACGTACTCATTTTGATCAATGTAATAGGTGCCGTCTGAGAAATTCCCCTGTTTTTTGTTGTTTCCCTTCATCACCGATCCGGGGTTCTTCACGTAAAGGACATACGTATCCGTTCCGTTAATCGATTTTTCCCCTTTGTATTCGGCGTTTTTTCGAAGAGCGTCGTAATTAAATCCATAGGGAGTGGACGTCGACCGGTTCGAATTCGACATGACCCGCCCCTGATTTCCCTTCATCTTTGTACTGATTTTGTACGTTCGTTCTCCATCCTCTTTCACCCGTTTAAAGTAGGAGGTGTGCAGATTCGTCTCGACCACGTATGTTTTCACTTTGTTCAGTTGTTGTTTATACTGGGCCTCCATCTGGTTCACGATCGAGTTCACGTCCTGCGCCGCGATGGTGGTTTCGAGGAAAAGAAAAAGAAGAGGAAGAAAAAAGAGAAGTAGACGTGAAGAGTTGCGGTGTTTCATGGCCCTGTTGATGGAAATAAAAAAACGGATCAAACCGTCATTCCGTCGAAACGACGTCCTGGTCTCCCTTGATGGCGGATTCAAGCGTATGCCAGGCGAGCGTCGCGCACTTGACCCGGACCGGATACTCCCGGACCCCGGCGAGAACCTTCAGTTTCCCGAGGTCCTCCGTGTCCGGTTCCTTGTCCGTTTCGGTGGTGACGGCGGAAACGAAGGAATCGATTAAACCAAGAATTTCCTCGCTGGACCGGTCCTGAACGATCTGGCTCATCAAGGAGGCGGAGGCGCGTGAAATTGCACACCCCTTTCCCTTGAACGCCACGTCCTCGATTTCAGATTCGTCGCCGTCGGCAAATTTGACGAAGACGTGAAGGTGGTCGCCGCACAGGGGATTATCTCCTTCTACCTCCCGATCCGCGTCCTCGATCTCCCGGAAGTTGCGGGGACTGTTATGATGGTCCAGAATGACCTGCTGGTAAAGATCTCGTAGTTCATCCATGACGTGGATTGACGGTTCGGGTTTTCTTCTGAATGCTGACGATTAGCGAGCGAGGCTCGGAATAGCGGTATCGCGTCGGGAGAAAAAGGTGCTGTCGACCATCTTTCGGAGCGGCTGAATCTCGATGCGGTCCGTGAGATCCCGAGCAAACGCGTTGATCAGAATTTCTTGGGCAAATTCCTCGTCAATCCCCCTGGTGCGCAGGTAATACTTCGCCCGCTCCTCCAGCTGACCGATCGTGGCGCCGTGGCTGCAGGTGACGTCGTCCGCAAAGATCTCCAGTTCCGGTTTCGTGTTGATCGTGGCTTCGTTGGTGAGCAGCAGGTTGTTGTTATGCTGGTTGGAACTGGTTCGCTGAGCACGCTTGTGCACGAAGATCGTCCCGTTAAACACGCCGGTGGATTCGTCGTCCAGCACGCCCGTGTACAGCTCGTAACTATCACAGTCGGGTTCCATGTGGTACAGGCGCGTGTGGTTGTCCACGTGCTGATCGCCGATCGTGCAGAACAACCCGTCCAGCGAACAGTCTCCTCCCCGACCGTCCAGCGTGGCGTTTATGTCATTGCGGGCAAGCGCGGAGCCGAAGTGGATGTTGGTCTGCCCGACGTTCGCGTGTTCGTCCTGGGTGGACTCGAAGGTGTAAACCTGGCAGGAAGATCTGTTTTCGAGGTTCAACTTATAGTGATCGACCGACGCGTTGCGGGCGGCGAACAGTTCCGTCACGGCGTTGGTAAAATAAGCTTCATCCGTCGTATCCGCGTACTGTTCGATGATCGACACCTCGCTGTGATCCTCGACCACAAACAGGTTCCGGGGGAAGGTCACCGTCCGAGGCTGATCCGACGTGGTCAGATAGAGAAGATAGATCGGGTCCTCCAGTACCACGCTGTCGGGGACGTACAGAAACGCTCCGTGCCGAAGAAACGCCGTGTTCAGCGCAGCAAACGAATATTCTTCTTCCTCGATCTTCTCTCCGAGGTGGGCGCGGACGAGATCCGGATGGTTCTCAATCGCAGTGGAGAGATCCGTCAGCACCACCTCGTCCGGGAGGGACGGCGTGCTGGAAAGATGAGGGGCCGGATACCCGTCCACGAACACGAGCCGGTTCACGTTCAGGTCCGGAATCTCGAAGGGGGCGACATCATCCTCTCCGAATTGTTCGGCCGACGAGCGGTCGGTGGAATACTGGTATTCATTGTTCCGGATCGGGCGGGTGGACGTGTATTTCCATTCCTCGAGATCGGTTGTTGGAAACCCATTTTCCTTGAAGGCTTCGAGCCCTCGCTCCCGGAGATCCGCCACGAATCCGTCCGGGGAGCTGTCCAGCTGGCCCTCAAACGCCCGCAGGCTGTCCAGGTACCAGTCCTCCGTCGACTCCGCTTCTTTTTGAACCGTGGATACACTCATGACTGATTCACAGTAAATCAAAAATACTTGAAAAGAGGCGCCGTACCGCTTAGCCGGTGACCTGAGCTTCCTCGGCGGCCTGACCGGTTGCCCCGTCCTTGTCGGATCGTTCGACGATCCACTCGTATCCTTTCTCCTCGAGTTTTATCGCCAGGTCCTTGTCACCGGACTGCACGATCTGTCCGTTGTACAGGATGTGGACCCGGTCCGGCTCAATGTAATCCAGGATCCGCTGGTAGTGCGTGATCAGCACGGTGGAATTTTCCTCCGACCGGTGCTGGTTCACTCCTTCAGCGACCGTTTTCAGCATATCGATGTCGAGTCCGGAATCCGTTTCATCGAGTACCGCCAGGGTGGGTTCCAGCACGAGCATCTGAAAGATCTCGTTCCGTTTCTTTTCGCCGCCGGAGAAACCGTCGTTGACCGGCCGATTTAAAAACTCATCGTCCATGCCGAGAAGATCCAGTTTCTCCTGGACAATGTTCATGAAATCCATGGCGTCGATCTCCTCTTTTCCCTCAAACTCCCGCTTCTGGTTGAGCGCGGATTTCAGGAAATATGAATTGTTGACGCCGGGAATCTCGACCGGATACTGGAAGGCAAGAAAGATCCCGCGCCAGGCCCGTTCCTCGGGCTCCAGTTCCAGGAGATCCTCGCCCTGATAGGTGATGGATCCGTCGTGAATTTCGTAGTTCTCATTGCCGGCCAGAATTTTGGCGAACGTGCTTTTTCCGGATCCGTTTGGACCCATTATCGCGTGCAGTTCGCCTTCCTCGACGGACAGGTTCAACCCCTTCAGAATGGGACTGTCATCGGCCGTCGCATGTAGATTTTCCACGTCTAAAAGAGTGCCATTCGTGCTCATGATCCCTGACGGAAATTGGATGAATGTTACGTGTGAACGGTTATTGAGCGGGAGGTGAGGCGATCAACCCACACTGCCTTCGAGTTTCACCTTCAGCAGGTTCTGGGCCTCCACCGCAAACTCCATCGGAAGCTCGTCGATGACTTCCTTGCAGAAGCCATGGACGATCATGGAGACCGCGTCTTCCTCGGAGAGCCCCCTCGTGTTGCAGTAAAACAACTGATTCTCCCCGATTTTGGAGGTTGATGCCTCGTGCTCCATGGTAGCGGATTTGTTGTTGACCTGAATGTACGGGAACGTGTGTGCACCGCATTCGTTCCCGATCAACATTAAATCACACACCGAGTAGTTCCGGGCGTTGTCCGCGGACTTTTTGATGTCCACGAGCCCGCGATAAGAGTTCTGTGCTTGATCGGCGGAAATCGACTTCGACACGATCGTGCTTTCCGTGTTCTCGCCGATATGAATCATCTTCGTTCCGGTATCCGCTTTCTGGTAGTCGCTGGTCAGCGCCACCGAGTAAAATTCGCCCACCGAGTTATCCCCCTGCAGAATGCAGCTGGGATACTTCCAGGTGATGGCCGAACCGGTTTCGACCTGGGACCAGGAGATTTTGGAATTGTCCCCCTGGCACTTTCCACGCTTGGTGACGAAATTAAAGATGCCGCCCTCCCCGTTCTCGTCACCGGGATACCAGTTCTGGACCGTGGAGTATCGAATCTCCGCGTTGTCCTTCGCAATCAACTCCACCACGGCGCCGTGCAGCTGGTTCCGCTTGTTCATCGGGGCGGTACATCCTTCCAGGTACGACACGTAACTGTCGTCTTCCGCAATAATCAGCGTGCGCTCGAACTGCCCCGTGTCCTCCGCGTTGATGCGAAAGTAGGTGGACAGTTCCATCGGACACTCCACGCCCTCGGGCACGTAGCAGAAGGAGCCGTCGCTGAACACCGCGGCGTTAAGCGCGGCGAAAAAGTTGTCCGAGTACGGCACGACGGTTCCCATGTATTCCTTCACGAGCTCGGGATGCTCCTGGACCGCTTCACCGATGGAACAGAAAATAACGCCTTCCTCGGCGAGTCGTTCCTTGAAGGTCGTGGCCACGGACACGCTGTCAAAGACCGCGTCCACGGCGACGCCGGCCAAGGCCTTCTGTTCCTCAAGCGGGATCCCCAGTTTTTCGTAGGTCTCCAGAATCTCATCGTCCAGATCGTCCAGGCTCTCCGGCTGTTCCTGATCCTTCGGCGCGGCGTAATACCGTTGATCCTGGTAATCGATCGGGTCGTACTCGAAATTCGGCCAGTCATGGGGCTCCTCGAGCGTCTTCCAGTGCTCGAGTGCTTTCAACCGCCACTCCAGCAACCACTCGGGTTCATCCTTCTTGGCGGAAATGAACCGAATGATATCCTGGTTTAATCCTTTCGGAGCCTTCTCCTGTTCGATGTCGGTGAAGAAACCGGCATCGTAGTCCTGATCGGTATACTCCTGAATTTTGTCCATTTCCTCAGTATCAGCTGGCATAGCTACGTACGACCTCTAAACTAAGAATTCAAAATGAGGGCGACCGAAACCTGGGTGAATCGGTCACCTTTCGGATGAGACGAATAGGCCCGGTGTGCAAACCGTTACTATTATATTCGGTAAGCGACCGCGCTGCAAACCGAACACCGCCACGCGGCTCACCGGGTTTTCGCACCGCATGAAACTTTAGTGAATCACTAAAGTTTCATCACAAACTCATATCTTTGCACTCATTATTATAGATTTTCAGGGTCGTGGTTTCAAGCAGTAGGACGTCGTCGGCCGTTCCTGAGTTGTGCGGAGATGCTGGTGGGAGTCTCCGGTTCTCGTCCCGGCGTTTCTTTCCAGAGAGGGATAACATTGTGCATTTCAGTGGAGTCTGGCTTCAGGAAGAAAGCGAACTGAAAACGTTTTTCGATTTGATTTCAGACTGATCGCTCAAGTCAGGAACGTTCTTGTTCGTGATTCGGGTTGTTTTCCTTTTAAAAATCAATACACTATGTATATAATGTGATTTTCTTAAACCCCTTCACGGGGAGAAGAGGGGATTCTCTTACCTGACGTACGGGGATTGCATTTGCACGGATCCCCGTCATTTTTATTTCACGGGGAGAGTTCCGTTTGTTTTCGTCTATTTCTTGAATCCGAGTTTTTTTCGATTGTCAGGAGTACCAATTCTATGAAAGCGAGTGCAGGTGTAAGTTTAGATATTCTGGAGGAACTGGACCTATCCGAGGAAGATATTGATGAACGCGTGGATCAGGTCATGGAGGACGTGGGGGATGATAGTGAATTGGAGGGACTGTACCAGGATTCCACAAAAGAGTTTAAGGAGGACACGATCATACCGGGTGAGGTTATCGATATTCAGGACGATGAAGCGGTCATCGATATCGGTTACAAGTCGGAAGGGATCGTTCCCCTTGAGGAGTTTGAGGATCCAGAAGAGGTGGAGGTCGGGGAGGAATACGAAGTCTTGCTGGAAAGCGTATCCAACCAGGGAGGGATGCTCCAGATTTCCCATGAGAAAGGTCGTCAGATTCGGGCCTGGGAAGAAATTATTGAGTCGAAAGAAGAGGGGGACCTCGTCGAAGGAAAAGTGGTCCGGCAGGTCAAAGGCGGACTGCTTGTGGACATTGGCGGCATTACCGTTTTTCTGCCCGCCTCGCAGGTGGACATCCGAAAGGTTCCCGACATCGGCGTGTTTATCGGGGAGGAAGTGAAGTGTAAGATTCTGAAGATCGACGAGGAGCGAATGAATATTATTGTCTCCCGGCGCCGCCTGATCGAGGAGAAGCGAGAGCGTCAGAAGAAAAAATTACTCGAGGAAATCGAACCCGGACAGGTTCGGGAAGGGGTTGTCAAGAATATCGTGGATTTCGGTGTTTTCGTCGAACTGGGCGGCGTTGATGGTTTGCTCCACATCACCGATATGTCCTGGGGTCGTGTTGAAGATCCACGGGAGAAGGTGGAGCTGGACGAAAAAATAACCGTGAAGGTGCTGGACGTCGACAAGGAGCGTGAACGGATTGCACTTGGCCTGAAGCAGCTTCACGATAACCCCTGGGAAAACATTGATCAGAAATATCCGGTTGGGTCCCGGGTGGAAGCGCGCGTGGTAAACATTCTTCCATATGGAGCGTTCCTGGAAATCGAAAAGGGACTCGAAGGTCTTCTGCATATCTCCGAGATGAGCTGGACCGAACGCGTCAACCATCCGTCCAAGGTCGTGTCGATTGGAGACGTGATGGAGGTCGTGATCCTGAGTGTGAACGAGGAGAAGGAGGAAATTTCTCTCGGCCTCAAACAGACGGAACGAAATCCCTGGAACGTTGCGAAGGAGAAATATCCGTCCGGCACCCGGATTGAGGGAAGTGTACGGAACCTGACCAGCTACGGTGCATTTATCGAAGTCGAGGAAAACATCGATGGGTTGTTACACGTATCGGATGTTTCCTGGACCCGGAATATCAGTGATCCGTCGGAGGTCTTTGAGAAAGGAGATGAGGTCGAGGCCATGATTCTGTCGATCAACCCCGATACCCAGCGGGTTTCCCTCGGGAAAAAACAGCTCGAGGAAAATCCGTGGGAAACCTGGATCCCGGAGAATTATTCCGAAGGCACAACCCTCAAAGGACCGATTACCAAGCTTACCAACTTCGGCGCGTTCGTGAATCTTGAGGACGACCTGGATGGACTTCTGCACGTTTCCAAGATCGCCGTCGAAAACGTGGGGGTCCCCTCCGACGTGTTCACGGAAGGGGACGAGGTCGAAGTGGAAGTGCTCCGTCTCCAACCGGAGGAGGGGAAAATCAGCCTGAGCCTGGTGGATGTCATCGAAGGAGAGCACTTCCCGGACGACATCACCCCGTACTCCTCGCCCGAAGCCGAGGAAATCGAGGAAACGCCGGAGGAGCCCGAAGAACCGGAGCCGGTTCCGGACTACGGCGACGAGATCGAACCCTCGGAGCGTCCCGAGCCGATGTCGGAAATGGAGGACGCCCTGGACGCGCTTCAGAACAAGATCCGGCAGCGTGACCGGGAAGAACAACAGCAGGAAGCCATGGAAGAACGTTCCCTTGACGAAGAGGCTGCTGAGGAAGTCGATCAGGAACCGGAAGCGGATGCCGGAGAAGAGGAAGAAGATGAGGAAGAAGCCGATCAGGATCAAACGGAAACGTCCACTGAGGCGGCGGAAGAGGAGAATGAGGAAACCGACGAAGAGTCCGACGGGGAAACCGAAGAAACGTCCGTTGAAGAGGATCAGGACGCCGAGGAGACCCTGGAAGAAGAGGTCGACGAAGACGACGAACAGACCGAAGCTGAAGAAGCCGAAGCGGATGAATCAGCGGGCGACGAAGAATCGGAAACAGACGAAGAGGAAACCGTGGACGCTGACGAAGAGGAGTCGGAAACGGTCGAGTCCGAGGAAAAACCGGAGTCCGTGTAAAACGGATCCCCCCGACGTTAAGTCACGTCCTGCTTTCATCGTACTTCGTACGGCCCGGACCGGGTGTCTTTCTCGTCGACAATGCACTTTTTTTCGGCATTGCCTCCTCAAAATGCCTTGTTA
>CAZSFH010000039.1:0-16400 GCA_964606115.1 uncultured Planctomycetia bacterium
CTGACCGAAAATACGGCCCGCTGAGGTGTACGGCACCTTTTCAGACCGGGTCTATTTAGAAGTGTCGGGCGAGCGTTTCGCCCATTTTTTGAGCTTGGTCTGTACGTCCTCGGGAATGGTAAAGGTGAGGTTTTTGTTGTACTGCGTAAGATTGAAGGTTCCGTTGATTTTGATGGAGACGGGTTGATTGGTGGAATTTTGCGCCTCCTCGTTCTGCTGATTGTTCTCTTGTTTGCTTTCTTCATCCAGTTTTTGTTTTACATTTTCCGGGAGGTTCGAGGACCCCTCGTCATTATTTTGTTTCGTGCTATTTTGATTGTCTTCGTTTTTCGCCTGTTTCTGCCGGTTCTTTTTCGCCTCCGACTCGACCTGAAGCTTGACGCGTCGGATTACGTTTTGTTTTTTGTTGATGAAAATCCGATAGACGGCTTTTGTTTTTTTCGGTTTAATCTTGCGCTTGAGTTGATCCTGGAATTTCTGCATGACTTCACGGATCTGATCGGTGCCGGGTTGGACCTTTACAATTTTTTGAGGGGACCCGTTGATTTTTTTCGTTCCGTCAAAAGAGCACTTGAAACCTTTGTAATCCGGTTTTAAAAGGTATTCAAAATGTTTGAACGGATCGAGCATTTTCCGGTTGACCGAAGCGATGCCGAGTTTTTTGGAGGTAACGACTTCATCGGTGGACGGATCAATGTGTGCAATGGCCCGGTCGTTTCCGTAACTGGTGACCTGCATACCGGAGGGGGTAATGCTTTCGAGAACAAACAGGGGTTTACGAAACACCCCGCGGGATAGGACCTCCATGGTATCGTCACGGTCCGACGCATCGAGATAGAATTCGACGCTTAAATGAAATCCTTCCTGTGATCGGGCGTTCTCCACGGCCTTTTTGAGGTATGAATAGGCTTTTTCCGGGGAGTTGACTCCGGATTCCTGACCGGGGTCCGTGTGGGCGGGAAGGGAGGTGATGATGAGAAGAAGAAGACCGGAGAGGATTCGAAACGGCTGATATCGGGTGAGCATTATGGCAAAGGGAGAAACAGGACCATTACGGGGAAGGCATGAAGTGCCTTCCCCGGTTTGACAAGCGTTAAGCTTCTAAAAAGCTTTGGAAGCTTCTGGCCCTTTTGTGTTAATTTAAACGTCAGCAGCTTTCACGCGTTTGCGTCCGTTCGCTTTTGTGCGTTCAGTGGCTTCTTCGACCACGTCCTGAATAACACCATTCAGTTCGTCAATTGCTTCCGAAGACGGACTGCAGCCTTTATCACGAATCAGTTCCTGCACCCTCGATTTCACAAGTAGCATGTCATCAGCCATCGTCGATTCTCCTTGGAGAATACAATGAAAAATAAAAAAGAAAACGAGCACAACGATTATCATGCCCCTCCATGTCTGGGTGGAGCCATGAATCGATCTTTCCGTCCTCCGTTATTGCCTGATTAAAGATTATCCTATATAAAGGTCCGTTTCAAGGGGAATATAGGTCTTTTTAAGATCCGAATCGGATGAGCTGAAGACGGGTCTGCTTTCGTTTACAATGCAGGTTGATCGTTTCTTTCAGGAATACGTTGTGTGTGGATTGATCTGAAATGTGTGGTTTCGCCGGCCTTGTTCGTGATTGTCCACTCAGGACTTCCGATCCCTCCCTCGTTGAGCAGATGACGGAAGCTCTTCGACATCGGGGGCCGGACGATCACGGATTTTTCACAAATCGGTCTACATCAAATAAAAACGGTATTGCACTCGGTCACCGGCGATTGAGTATTATCGATCTTGAAAACGGCCGTGAACCGATCATCGACCCGGCTTCCGGGATTGTGCTGGTATTTAACGGGGAGATTTATAACTTTCGATCATTGCGACGTGAAGCTCGGAAGAAGTGGAACTACTCGTTTCAGACGGAGACGGATCCGGAGGTCATTCTTCCCCTTTATCGTCAATTTGGGGCGGCTTGTGTGGAGCGGCTTCGTGGAATGTTCTCATTTGCGATCTGGGATCCCCGGCGGGAGCGGCTCCTGATGGCCCGGGATCGGGTGGGGCAAAAGCCGCTGTTTTACCGAAACGGTGATCATCAACTCCGGTTTGCTTCCGAACTTGCGCCGCTTGCTGAAGCATCGGACACGTCGTTATCGGTGTCCCGGGATGCACTTCAACTCTATATGGTGCTGGGATATATCCCGGCACCTCATACGATTTACAACGAATACCGAAAGCTACCGCCCGGCACCGTAGCCACCTGGAGTCCGGAGGGGTTCCGTATTCGCTCGTACTGGAACGTTCCTCCTCCCTCCGAGCGGGGTTTATCGAGTTCCACCGGTCGTCTTCACGAAGTTTTCATGGATCGATTCCGGGAGTCCGTCGAGCTTCGACTTCAGTCGGACGTTCCACTGGGGGCTTTTCTGTCGGGTGGTATTGATTCGTCGGCGGTGGTGAGTACGATGAGCCGCCTGAGGTCGAAGCCCGTCAAGACGTTTGCCATGGGATTTGACAAATCGAGCCATGACGAAACGAGTTATGCACGGATGGAAGCGGAACACGCCGGTACGGATCATCATCAATGGAATGTGCGTCCCTCGTTTCTGGATCTGATTCCGAAACTCGCAAGGCACTATGGAGAGCCATTTGGCGATTCGTCGGCTATTCCCACGTATGTGCTATCGAAACGAGTCTCGGATCACGTGAAAGTAGCACTGTCCGGTGATGGCGGAGATGAATGTTTTGGAGGCTATAATCGATATCGGGCAATGCGATTGCTGGCTGGATGCCGTTTCCTGACGGAGGGGTCGCTGCTGACAGATCTCCTGGCAGGAATTGGAAAACAGATTCCGACGTCGGGGGAACGAATGAGTCCTCGACGTATTATAAGCCGGCTTCTCCGGACGATTCCGGGATCGAGGGCGGAACAGTATCTCAAGCTTGTCCGACTGTTTTCACCGGAAGAAGTTCGTACGTTACTTCGACCGGCTTATCGGCCGGAGGAAATCGGTGGAGTGGAGGAATTGCACAGGGAACTTCAATGTGAATCCGCTTCCGTTAACGGGGCGGCCGGTGCGGCGTATACGGATTTTAATCTGTATCTTCCGTCCGATTTACTGGTGAAACTTGATATTGCATCAATGGCCAACGGTCTGGAAGTTCGGTGTCCCTTTCTTGATCATCGAATGATTGAGTTTTCCGCCCGGGTACCGTTTGACGAAAAGATGACTCTTTTTCGAACGAAAACGTTTCTTCGGAATGCTCTGAAGGATCAGATTCCGGAACCGATCCGAAATCGTTCAAAGATGGGGTTTGGGGTTCCGATTTCGTCCTGGCTGAGGCGGGGACAGGGGAGGGAATTACTTCTCGATCTAAAGAAATCGGACTGTGTGGTGCATCGGTATTTCAATGAGGATCAGGTTCGGGTCCTCGTCGACCGTCATCTGGACGAGAAAGCCAACTATCGGGATCGTTTATGGCTTCTTCTGATGTTTCAGTTCTGGTATCGGGAGTTCATGGCCTGATCCGACCTGTGTTTTCCGCAGGGGGAGATGGTTTGCTCAACATCACATACGATGTGTATCGGTGTGGGACCTCCCTTTCGGAAGGTGGACATTTCAGTTTTTTCAGGAGCGGAAGTCCGAGGGTTCCAGGTCGTGCTTTCCGCACCGCTTGTATACCGCTTTCAGACTGACGTTCCAGGTACTCGCAATCTGGCGTACGTCACCTCCCGTTGCTTTCAACGCCTGAATGAGACGGTACCGCTCAAATGATTTTCGGGCGGAATGTGGGTCCCGGGTCCAGTCGAGAAGTTCATGTTCCTCTTTCGTTCTCAGGTTTTCATCGTTTGACGAAAGATGAGTGGCGGGTGATGTGTATCCGCTGAAGAAGGTGTTGATTTCCTCTTTCGTGATCGGGTCGGATGAAAAACGAACACTGATCTCACTCACGATGTTTTTGAGTTCCCGGCAATTGGCCGGATAGTCATGTTGTTTGAGTGCTTCTCGGGCTCCTTCGGTGAAGGTGCGTTGCGGGCCGCCGATTTCACGCTGACGGCGATTATAGATGTCAACGAGTTCCGGGATGGTATCTTTCCATTCACGAAGGGGAGGGAGCTCAATTTTGACGGTTCTCAGCCGTGCATAAAGGTCCTCTCGAAAGTTTCCTTTTCGCACTTCGTTTTCGAGTTTCTTTTTGGTCGCGCAAATCACCCGGACATCCACGTCAATTTCCCGGTCTCCTCCAACACGTTTGATCTTCCCGTATTCCACGGCTCGTAAAATTCGTTTCTGGTTGCTATCCGAAAGATCCGCAACTTCATCGAGAAACAGTGTTCCGTTGTCGGCACGCTCAAAAGCTCCCCTCCGTTCCGAGTGTGCCCCGGTGAAGGCTCCTTTTTTATGTCCGAACAGTTCTGTACCGGCGAGCGTTTCCTCGATTGTCGGACAGTTGATGGAGACCAGCTGCCCGTCGTGTGCCCGTCCGCTGAGAAAGTGAATAAATCGCGCGGCAAACTCCTTGCCGGTTCCGGGTTCTCCATGGATGTAAACCGGCATTTCGTTATGATCATATCCCGCCGCGGCCATCAGGTGTTCTTCTACTTTTTTCCATTCTTCCGTATCTCCGACCAGAAACGGATGATCGAAATGGCTTTTGCTCGAATAATACATCCAGGCACGTGCGAAGCTAAAATGTCGATCGTCCAGGGCTGATCGAATTGAATGGCGTTTCTTTTCGGATAGGCTTTCGGCCCGGTTGATCACGAAAACGGCGGTGCCAATGACGTGTTTATTAATTTGTAATGGAACACTGAACACCGATATGTTCCGGCCCTCATCGTTGATTTCGAAGAGGCCCGGTTCACCGGACTCGACCGGGACCCGGAGGGCGTCGGCGGATAGTTGATCCTTTTCGAAGCGATCAATCAAGCGTGCCAGGACGGGTGTTAACGATGGAGATCCGATCATTTTGTTTCGATCGGACAGATACGATTCCCGGGCGGGATCGTAGAACATAAATAGACCGTCTTCGAGTGGACGTTCGTTCTGGAGGGATTTCAGAACCTCTTCTGCAGTTCGGTCGATTGATCGGGAATGCTCACTCATAAGGTCAAATGGGAAATCGAGCGGAAATGCTTCGTGCTATCGTAAAAACTCGGGATGGCGGAAGGGTGGGGAATCAAGAAGTCTGCTGGAAATTACTTAATATCTTCGTCGGATTCAAGCGTATTTTTGACGAGATCCAGGTTTTTGACAATAATCCCGGTTCCCATCGATACAGCGGTCATTGGCTCGTCAGCCACAAGGACCGGGATGTCGATTTCCTGAGAAATATTTTTATCGAGATCATCCAGTAGAGCACCGCCTCCACAGAGGACGATACCGCGGTCCACGAGGTCGGCCGAGAGTTCGGGCGGTGTTTTTTCCAGACACTCTCGGATTGCCCGGATGATGGAGGAGATGGGTTCTTTCAGGGACTCCCGGATTTCCTCCGACGTCACCACGACTTTTCTCGGCATCTGGGCCACCAGATCTCGTCCATTCACTTCCATGGTTTTTTCCTTCTGCTGGGGGTAGGCCGATCCAATTTCCACTTTGATCCGTTCGGCGGTCTGCTGACCGATCAGCAGGTTATACGTGTCTTTCATGTGTTGAATGATGGCTTCGTCCATTTCGTCTCCGGCCACCCGGATGCTCTCTGACGCCACGATTCCGCCGAGGGACATGACGGCTACTTCCGTGGTGCCTCCACCGATGTCCACAACAAGACTTCCGATCGGTTCCTGAATCGGCAAACCGACGCCGATGCCGGCGGCGATGGGTTCCTCGATCAGAAACACGTTTCGGGCCCCCGCCCGTTCAGCGGACTGTTTGACGGCTCGTTTTTCGACGGCCGTGATACCGGAGGGAATGGAAATCGCAACACGGGGGCGAATGGGGAAGTTTCGTCCGTGCACTTTCCGGATAAAATATTTGATCATCGCTTCGGTAATGTCAAAGTCCGCGATCACCCCATCTTTCAGCGGACGAACAGCGATGATCTGGCCGGGAGTTTTTCCGAGCATTTCTTTTGCTTTGTCTCCCACGGCTTTTCCGTCAAGCAGAACCTCATTGTCCCCTTGCCGGACCGCAACAACAGAAGGCTCAGAAAGGACCACCCCCTCTTCTTTCAAACAGACAAGGGTATTACAGGTTCCCAGGTCAATACCCATATCCTGCGAGAAAAAGCCGAATAATCGATCAAGCATGGTATAATTCCCGAACGTTCAGAAGCATTGATTATCCCCCCTCGACCTTCATCGTGAAGGACCGTCTCACCCGGCGGAGGTCAAGCAAAAAAAGCAAAAAGAATGTATTGTTATATCTTATCGCGAAAAATCCTTCAAAACAAGCTTCGCGTCGCAACAACGGAATTGGGGGAGAATAAAGGGAAGGATGGAAAGGAACCGGGATTCAAGAGGTTTGATGAGGCAGGGAAACAAAGAGCCTGATCGAGGAGACCGGATTCTCACTGAGACGAGTCAGATGAAGAAGCGCCCTCGGATTCGGAGGAAGACGATGAGGACGATGAGGAAGAGTCGGAAGATTCAGAGGGAGAGGATTGATTTTTCTGATCCGGAGAGGGTTGTTTTTCCTGAGTGTCCTCCGCCGGCTGTTGCTGCTGGGCTTTCGGTGGTTCGAGCATACCACCGAATGTAACGCCATAATGCTGATTCAGTTCAATAACACTCAGCGTGATGGTTCCCAGGCATGCGAGAAGGGCAAGCACAAGCATAGCCTGAATAAAACTGTTGGCGGGATCAACCGGATCGGTGCCTTGCTGGGGAGGTTGTTGTGGTGGCATGTCTTGGGTTTATATCCTTGATTTTATTCGACGCTGAAAAGGAAATCGACTTCTTACTGGTTGTCCGAGGTGTTGTTTTTGTTCATGGAGGCGTCTTTCCCCGTATCACCATTGTCTGCCTCGGGCACGGTCGTGTCGGTTTCTGGAGCGGGGCTGTAGGTGGTAACCTGATCTCCTACTTTCGGAGTGCGTTTCTGAAGATCGGGTACACTTCTGGTCGTCGCCCAATCTTTGTGAGCTTCGAAGACCTTCAGTTCCGCCACGTATTTTCCACCTCGAACCACCGTAAACTTGTGTCCTTTACGAACACCGTCCTGTCGACCGACGTTGATCAGATACACATTCGTATCCGGATTGGCGGCTTTCACGTATCCGTCCACAGCGGGAGCTCCGGCCACCGGACCGATCGGACCGTACTTTTGAACATACTTGTCAAGCGTCTGCTCGGCGTCATGAAGGTTGTTTTTGGCGTCGACGTAACGTTGCTGAACTTCCTTCATGCTTACCCGGGTCGACCGGAGATCAGCGATGGTTTCCTGAAGTTTTTCATTGCTCAGGTTCGCACGTTCTTTCCATTCATCCCGGCGATCCCGGACGTTGGCCAGTGTTTCACGAAGATTCTGTACTTTCTTGTCAAGTTCATCTCTGCGGGTCCGGGCTTTGTCCCGTTCCTCTTTTATCTCTTCAATTTGCTCTTCCCGGTCCGCGATTTCATCCTCTTTGCTACTGATCGTGTTTTGCTGTTCGTTGATGGTTTGGAGTTGTTCGTCGATCCGGTTGCTGAGCGATTCGATCTGTTGCTGTTTGGATTGAACTTTGGCCTCAAGACGGTTGCGTACGTTTTCCAGCTGATCCTGGGTTTGTTTAAGTTCCGCTTCCGTGTCTTTAAAGCGGTTTTTGTAATCGAAATGATGACCGAAGAGGATACTCATCAATCCAGCCATCAGGACGTTGAAAACAACCAGAATTCCGATCAGCCACTTTGTTGCAGCACTCATAAAGAATTCTCCCGCAATTTATTATTTTCCAAGGTTCCGGACTACGGAGTCGACAGGTTTGGAGACTGCTTAAAGACCCCACTTCGTCGTGAAGCTGCAATCGGGTTTTCCGGGGTACGTGAATTCGCAGAAAAACCCGAAGAGTATTGTTGAAAATCAACATTTTCGCTGACGTTGCGAGGGTTTTCAGCAGCCTCCTGAATCAACGAGAAGTCAAACCACATTTCATTGATCTTCAATTAAGCATATCTGAACCTTTTATTCAAGCGCATCCGTCGAGGCGAACACTCGCTCCTCCCTTTTCCTGTCATTCGGAGGATGTGAACTCCTTGTTCAATTCTGCTGTTGAATCTTAACATTAAAAAGATTGTGTGTAAAGAGAAGGATCAGGCAGATGATCGATGTGATCGGAAGCAGGTCTCCAAGCTTCCGGTACAGCGTAACGTCTCCCTGCTGCCGGATCCGGCCGGTGAGCGTACCCCGGAAACCACGAACGGATCCGTTCGAGTTCCTGAGAAGATTTGTTCGTCCATTCGGGTAGACAAATCCTGAGATTCCGGTATTTGTCGCCCGGACAACGGTGGTGCGCGTCTCGATGGAACGGAAGCGAACGATGGCGAGCATCTGATCCAGCTCCGCCTCGTTCCGGTACCAGGCCTCATTGCTCATGTTCACAATAAAATTCGCTCCTTTGTTCACGTGTGTTCGAACTTCATCCGGAAAAACCACTTCGTAGCAGATCAGAGGGATGAATGGATGGTTTTTCCAACGAATAGGTTCGCTCTCGGAAGGGGGGGATCCGGCGGAAAGCCACGTCACGTCTCGAGCGAACGGAAAGACCTTGTCCACGATTGCGTCAAGAAAAGGAAAAAGGTCCCGACCGGGAATGTATTCGCCAAAGGGAACCAGATGATATTTGAAGTATCCCTGCTGAATCTTTCCGTCTGCACTCACGAGCCACGCACTGTTATGGAGACTCGTTTCGTTCTTGTTCGTCGCTTTGAAAGTGTGTGCACCGATCAGCTGGTCGGTT
Organism: uncultured Planctomycetia bacterium; assembly: GCA_964606115.1. Taxonomy (GTDB): domain Bacteria; phylum Planctomycetota; class MHYJ01; order CAYXQY01; family CAYXQY01; genus CAYXQY01. The sequence continues at coordinate 8,854 of CAZSFH010000039.1, forward strand.
GAATTGTTACGGGTGAGCTTCCGAAAGGACTCCGGAGGGTCGGTTGTTACGCTTCCTGTTTTCGTGACCAGAAACGGATATGGATACATCGTTTCCGGCCAGAGAATGAGCGATGTTTTGCCGGAGAGTTTACGGGCCAGTTTCAGGTGGGTCCGAAACGTTTTTTCGGGATCCTGGCGCCGGCGTACGGATTGGGGAATGTTCCCCTGTATGACACCAATTTTCGGACCGGTTTTCGGCGGTGGCGTTTGAAGTTGATAGGTTCCGTAAACAAGACTTCCGGCGACCAGTCCGGCGGTGGTTGCCGCATGGAAGTAGATCGAATTTCGTTTGGATTTCAGCGCCGGTATGCCATTTCGTTTCGTGGTCAGCCACGGGTTTATCCATTCATACAAGGCGGCGTTGAACCAGTAAATAATCAGGGACAGTCCCCAGGCCCCGGTCAGGTCGGCGATCTGAATCAGCGGAAGAAGATCGGCCTGCGAGTGAGCGAGGAAGAGATAGGGAAAACCGGAAATAAAATGGGTTTGCACATATTCCGTAACAACCCAGCAGAGCCCGCCGATAATTCCCTGGCGAATCCCGGGCTCCGGACCACACCATCGCAGGAGAGTGGCGAAAAGAACCGGAAATCCCGCCATGATTGCACACAGTCCGATCCATGCCGGATAAGCGATGTGGCGAATCCAGGCCAGTGAAGGGACATAGAAGAGAAACCCCCAGATCCAGGTACCGATCAGCAGTCGCCACCAGGAATGGGTTCCATTAAAAAACAGGATGTACCCGACCAAACATCCCCAGACGGCAAATTCAAACTGGACGGGGGGGTGTGATAGAAACCGAAGCCCGGCTGAGAGAAGAAGAAATCCAGCGGCGGTTTTGAGGGATAGTGCGTTTGCGGAGGAACGCTCTCCGGGATCGGTTCTATTGCCGTTCCGATCCGATGCAGCTTCGGGCTGGTCCTGGTCCGTGTTTTGATCCAATTCACCCACCGTTTCTGCGGGGACTGATTATTTGGAGTTCGAATCGGACGTTGAAAACGAGGCGGAGTCTTCTCGGACGGTCGGTGCGTAAATGCGGATGTTGGTGAACATGGCCTGATCATCGAACGATCCGAATCCGATGTGTCCATAGCCATGGGTTTTGTCCGTTGCGACCATGGCGGGGGTTTTCATATTGTTGATGTAGACTTTTGTTTTTCCGGTTTCACCGTTTCGAATTACACGGACATGATGCCATGTTTGGCTCTCCCAGTCGACTCCACCAGGAGGCAGGGGATCGCTTGTGATTCGTTTGCGGGGACTGTCGTCGACGATAAAGATCTGGTAAGCTTGCTGGTCCCGTTTTGCTCCGAGGTGGGTGTAATAATAATTGGTCGGATCGACGAAGTTGAAGAAAACACAGGCATCCCGATGATCATACGTCCGACCGTGCTGGTGGACGTCGAAATCCAGTACGAAGCTCTTGAACGCGAGACCGTTAATCAACCCGATGTTCTTTGGTGACTTGTGAGGGGGCTTATACGGTTTTCCATCCTTTGTTTGTTCCAGGGCGAACCGTTTTCCTTTCTTCGTCCGTTTCCAATCACCCGGGCTGGAGAAGACAAATCTGTTAACGGAATCCGAGGAGGAAAAATTTTCTTGAAACTGCAACGAGTAGTCGTCGGGTACATGTGAGGGCTTCTTATCTCCGCCCCCCGTGGCACAACCGGTTATAAGAATGGTAATTGAGAAAAGAAGGCCAATGAATTGCGTTATACGGATCGGTTGTGTCGTGTTCATGGCAAAGTTGATTCTGTGTTTATTGGGATTAAATGGACGTAGCAGAATGTAATCGTTCCGCACAATGGTCAAGCACGTCGGCTTCCCAGTCCGGGCGTGTGGGACATTCCGGATGAGGTTGTGACGACGGAATACGGTTTTGCATGTGAAGAAATACGGCTGCGGAGTGCCGGTAGGCGGGGATCGGATCCCGGAAGGCCAGGTTGCCCAGAAACTGCAGGGCGTCGGAAAGTTCGTAATAAGAAGCATTACCTTCGGCCCAGTACCGGTCCCGCCGGGCGAAGGCGTCCGGCGCGAAGGTGGCCAGTCCAAGAAGATAGTCCGATCCGTATTCGATCATGTTGATGCCGAGATCATTGCCGGTGTAAATCCGGAAGTCGGGGTTCACTTCATCGCGAAGTCGAAGGCGTCGAAATTCTTTATGACGGCTCAGCGACGAATGCTTTAGTCCTTTTAGTTCGGGGATTTGCATCAAACCCCGGATGGTTTCGAGGTCAAAAATTTCACCGAACGGTGCGAACATTTTTCCGAGTTCAAATCCGATGACCTCCGGGTATCCCTCGCACGCCCGGCGGTAGACTTCCACTTTTTCTTTCGAGTCGAGGTGGTGAAGCCGGGAGGTCTGAAACAGGATCGGGGTTGCACCGTATTCCTGTACTTCGTCGATTCGCCGGCGGTAGCAATCGACGAGGTCCCCTTCATCGTCCTCAATGTAAACGCCTGCGACGAAGGGCTCGTCTTTTCCGAGTGTTTCACGAGTCCACTTCAGGACCTCCTGTTTTTGAGTGTCCGTCAGAAAATTGGCGTACCCGGTATCCATGTTCACGGCATTTTTCAGGCCTGCATCATGGGTCCGTCGGACGTGAGATTTGAATGCGTCGACGGCAATGTTTCCATTTCCGTCAAATGGCAGGAGAGTTGCTGCAATGCCTTCCACATTTCGTTCGGGGGTGCGAAAGGATTCCATCTCGCGAATGGTTATTGGGTCTGGTTCCTTGGTCATGTTATTTCTCTTAATCAGGAGTCATGGATCAGATTCGATCAGGAGCCGGATTTAATCTCCTCCAGCCGTTCGCCTTCCTCTGAATCCCCATAGTAATCGTCGAGGGGGTAACAACCGGAGGGGAGATCGTGCCGGGGGGCAGTGGTGCAGTCACTGAAGGTTCGACAGATTTTCTTTCGTGTCAGATCCTCGCCGGCGAGAACGTCCGCCGGAAGATCGGGATAGCTGAGCATCATTCGTCCGAGTCCGACGAAGTCCGTGTACCCATTAGAAACAGCTCCTTCGGCGACGTTCGGGAGGAATTCCTGGAGGTAGCTGTATCCCGAACCCACCATGATCGTATCGGGAAACGCGTTCTTGAGTTTGCTGAGGTTCTGTACCTGCCGGGCTACGCCCACGAGCGGATCTTCGGGAGGCTGGTACCCGTCCGATGGAGGAAACAGGGCCGGCCGCTGAATATGTGGATTATAATACGGACTTCCGGCGGAAACATTTACCAGCGAAATGCCGAGATCGTTCAGACGACGGAGAAACGATTTTGCGTCGGATAAGTCGGGCTTGATGGGGTTTTCTGGATTGACCCCGAAACCCCACCGATAAGGAATCAAATCCTTATGCGGAACCGGTTTTCCGGGTCCCAGGTCTCTCGGGGTCTCCCCTTCCTGTTCCGCGGTGAACGGGACGAGGTCGAAGGCGGAAAACCGGACGCCAATTCCAAGATCCGGACATTCCCGACGGATGCCGCTGACGGTTTCACGGAGAAATCGCATGCGATTCTCCAGCGATCCCCCGTACGGACCGTCGCGATCCCGCGCACTCAAAAATTCATGTCCGAGGTAGCCGTGACAGTGTTTGATGTCCACAAAATCAAAGCCGAGATCGTCCGCCTGTGCCGCGGCCCGGATGAAATCATCTATAATGGATCGAATTTCGTCGTCCGAAAGTACCGGGTCGTCCGAGTCAATATTTTTTTTGCCGTCAAGAATCGGATGGCGATATACAATCTTTGGTTCGGGTTCGCCGTCTGGTTCACAATATCGACCGGAGTGGGTCAGCTGGAGCCCCGTGACAAGGTCGTCCGTTCTACCAAATCGTTCCCTGTGTTTTTCCAGAAGTACGTCGAACAGACGGGCGAGGTCGTCCTTCGTGTCTTTTGTGAGCATGAGCTGATTGGGGTTGGCCCGGGCGTCCGGCCGGACCGAAATGGCTTCTCCCCCCCAGATCAATTTTGCTCCGCTCGATCCGAAGCGCCGCCAGCGGCGAAATGTGTTTTCACCCGGTCTGCCCTCCCGGGTCCCGTCCCATCCTTCCATGGGCTGGACGGCGAAACGGTTTCCCGCCGTTTTTGATCCAATCTGAACCGGCTCCGAAAGGGTTAGGGAGTCCGGATCATCCGCCGGTTTGCAGGGAAGGGAAACCCCAAGCTCCTCGAGGTGGTCCTTAAAAGCTTCAATTGTTTGAAGACTCGCTACGCGTGTGTGGTCGGACATGGTCGAGAGAAATTTACGGGTGCTTTGGAAAGATCCTTAAACGAACAGGATTGAGGAATCGTCACTCGGTGCTCAATTCGATCGATGCTTTTTCTCAGTCCGGTGTTTTCGAATTGTACAACAGGAGCCACTTGCAGATCAATTCTATTGCTTCGCTTACAACGCGAGTGATTCCGTCCATTTTAGCATGATAACGCGATAAAGACGGTACCTCCGTTCTTGGTTTGGACCAAAAATCGGACGCTGAGTACGCTCTCCTTTTTCGAGGAGGTTATACAGGATGAGGTCCTGTTATTTTCCCCGTTTGTGAATGGTGTGATAGATGACGTTTTTAACCGTTTTGCCCTCGGGGGTCTGGAGATGATAACGGATCATCATCTGGCGGGCCGGTTTCAGGTCCGGGATTTTCAGAAATACCGTTCGGCCGTCCTTTTTTAGACGGACATCGGACACGTTCACGGGGTCACGTTGTTCTTTTCCTTTGTGACGGAGTGAAAATTCGGCCGATCCATAGCGGGCCGAGTACCGGTATGTCCAGCGTTTCACCGTGTAATTCTCGGTGTTGCGGGCCGAGCGACCCGAAAGGGGTCGGGAAAACGAAATCTGGATTCCTTTCTTTTTGACGCGAAGCGAAACGGGTAGATGAAGGGGATCGCCGGTATATCGCATCCGATTAAAGGAGGTTGTGTTTGTCGAGACACTCGCCCATCCGGGGACTCCGATACCCAGCATATACAGTTGATTGTCGTGGGGAGCGAACGCCCCGCGGTGCAGACCCGCCTTGAAGGTATCAACCGGTAACGGAACGATTCCTCCCTGTCGAACACCGTCCACCGATTCCTGTAAAACCAGAAATAGTTGAGCCCGGCCCCAGGACATGTGCAGCCAGTGATTACTTAATGGGCCCCAGCGATCGGAGGGGACGTAAACCTGATCGCCGGCGGAGTTGTCCACATTTTGAGGGATCCAGGTAATGGGGCGGGTGAACGGAAAGGATTTGATTTCCTCCGGTGCGTGGGGACGATAACCGTAAAACCGGTTCTTTTTGATTCGATCGATTCGCGTTGCGGGGACCCAGTTTCCCTGCTGATCCGCCACCTGGATGACATCCTTCGGATTGATGCCAAGTCCGTTGGCCTGGCGAAGACCGTAAGCGTAGGTTGTTGCGGAGGTTCCGTCCGCGGAAACCTGCATCAACCGTCCGTGCTCCGGCATGTTCTGCGCCCTGTGGCCATCGCGGACGTAATAGAAGCGACCGTTGGAGTCCGTTTCCAGTTCCATCCAGTAGGCCCGGGGTTTAAACGGTCCCTGTCCATTGTATCGTTCATAATAATCCGCCTCTTGATCGTTGTTGAGGTCGTGAAGTCTGGTGATTTGCCCCTGTTCCAGAACAAAAATATCACCATTTTTGATTTCAAGACCAAGGGGTTGGTAAAGACCGGCGGCAAACCGTTTCCACGAAACGTTACTCAGGGAATCGTTCAGTCCATCAACCAGCCACACATCCCCGTTCATCGTGGAGACGGCCGCACGTCCACTATCAAAAAAGTCGATACCGGTGAGGCGCATGAACGAATTCCATGGATTGTTCCGGGGAACCGGTATCCGATCAATGACATATGCGTCTTTCGATGATGATCGTGTGCCACTTCTCGTCAGCGTTTTCGACCATTGTGAGGGTCCCCCCTTCGTCTGTCGCGTCCAGTTCAGGTCCGGGGGAGCTTGGTTACGGAGAGACGGAAGCGGATTCTGCTGATTGTTTCTCTGCTTTGCGATGACGATATGAAACGTGAACGCCTCCTCGGATGCGGGCACATGTGCGCGAATTCGGTTTGTGTCCGAGACGGACAGATGGGCTCCGTTGGGAGCGTTAACAAGGGTGGAGATCAAAATTCCCTGACGGACGTGCAGCCGAACGGTTTGTTTGCGGATCTTTCGTTTTCTGACCACCGGTTCGTTGGCGATCAAAAACGTTTTTTGTTGGCTGTTTCCACGAACCCGGATCGTTCGAACAAATCCGATCGTTTCGTTCGAACGAACGGCATGAGGGTATTCAAGGATGTCCGCGTCACCGGCACTGTACGATAAGAGGACTCGATCCCCGTGCCGGTAGAATCCCTGAAAACGTCCCTGATCCGCGGGCAGGAGACCGAGACCGTTCGGGCGGGGATCCCCCAGCGAACCGTTTCCGGTTACACCTGCACCACTCCCTGTGTGAAAAATCGGGGAACCGTTAATTTCGGGAACTCGCTGTCCTTTGATGCGCCGATAGTCCGTTTTACGAAGGTCGATGGAGCCGCCGGCTACGGCTGTGGCGTACATGAGGCGGTCCGTATCAAACATGACGAGAAGGTCGGGATCCGAAAATCGAACAGCCAGTCCCTGTTTGACTCGCCGGTTGATCTGCGGGCAGCGGAAGGACTGAGCGAGCACGGAACCGTATTCCATGTGATTGATGGAGCCTTCCGGAGTCGACTGCTCGGTCTGTGCTTGACCCGCAGAGACAATGATGAGGATGAGGAAAAACAGCGGGGCAAGAGCTCGTATTTTGAATCGACGATAAGGGTTATTCATACCGGCTTATCATGACAATCTGGATTACCATTTGCGAAGGGGTTTGATACTCACCGGTTCTGGTTGGTTTTCCGTGACCGGAATGAAATGCACGACAATTCGTTCACTGGAGTCGGGCGGCAATTTTAATTCGAATCCGATCATTCGGGTGTTTTCGTTTCGGGCATCGTATTTGCGGGGTGGGTTTTCGATGTTGTGGACCTCGAGCGAGATTCCGTCGGGTTCCAGCACTCGCATTTTCAGCTCTTTTTCTTTTTTTCGGAGTGTGGCTCGTTGATCGTCGGTTCGTTTGACCCCGGCACGAGTGGTAATCCACCAGCGAACATGGGTTTCTTGATCCAGCGATTGGAGCTGATCCTGGACAAGTACCGAACGGTCCGGTCGGAGAGCGAGTCCTCGATGCGCACTTCTGAGCTGACTTTCATAGGCGGAACTGATATCGAGTACGGAGTGAGGCATACGAGTGGAGGACTTGAATTTATACAGATGACCATACCCATAGACTCGCTGCTTCTCTCCGTTTACAACGAGGGTGTTATGGCTGAAGTTATTCAATCGAAACACGTTCCAGCGCGGACTGGCCTGGTCCATGCTCCAGAGATCAATTCCTCGTTTTTCCAGGCTATGATAACTTTGACCCCCCAGGTCGGTGACCCAGCGGACGCCGAGTGCGTCGAGCACGAATGAGCCAACGTCCAT
>CAZSFH010000040.1:0-315 GCA_964606115.1 uncultured Planctomycetia bacterium
CGACGGAAAATCTTCGGCACGTCCTGTACACCATCGGAAACAGAGCGAAAGCGTCCCTGCACGTCGACGTTCTGAAAGGAACAAATGATCACCACCGTGTCGAAGCCGCTTTTAAGTCGACCGCGCTTGCCTTCAAGGAGGCGGTTCGAGAAACCGGGTCGGACCGAGTCCGGAGCACGAAAGGAAGTCTCGGGGGAAACGACGTTGAGTGACCGAAGCGCCTGTATCATTAAAACGGGTGTAGCCAATACTGCGTCCGTGGCTGCCGCGGTCCGTCGTGCGGGTGTGGGACCTCTGATCACTCGAAATGGAAAG
>CAZSFH010000040.1:325-5031 GCA_964606115.1 uncultured Planctomycetia bacterium
TTATGAAAAGGCTCAAAAATTCGAGGAAAAGGTGAAAGGGAAAGGATATCCGGGATGCATCGCACGTAATCCTGCCGGGTGTAGGTTCATTCGGGGCCGGGGTTTCAACCCTCGAGGACCATAATTTAATTGATCCTCTTCTCCATCGCATAGAATCACAGCGTCCGTTATTGTGTATCTGTCTTGGGTTACAGCTTCTTTGCCGCGACAGCGAAGAAAGCCCGGACGTGGAGGGTCTCGGGGTCATTGACCGGACCGTCAAACGGTTTCCGGATTCCGTTCGTATTCCACAATTTGGGTGGAATGAAGTCCAGGCCCGAAACGACACCTCCTTGTTAAGCAACGGATACGCGTACTTTGCCAATTCGTATCAGCTTCCTACCATACCGGAGGGATGGAACGGTGCAGTGGCTGAATATGGTGGCTCATTTGTCGCGGCGCTGGAAAAGGATCAGACACTGGCCTGTCAGTTTCACCTCGAGCTTTCGGGAAGCTGGGGACAGACCCTGCTCGAGCGGTGGTTTCATCGAACCCGGGAAACGTCATGAACGAAACGAAACCTGATCTGTCCGTGGATCTTCCAGGACTTGATCTCGATAATCCCATTCTTACCGCTTCCGGGACGTTCGGGTATGGAGAAGAACTGAAGGAGATCGTATCTCTTGAAACGCTGGGTGGAATCGTACTGAAGAGTGTTACGAAAGAACCTCGTGAAGGAAATCAACCACCGCGCGTTGTCGAAACCCCTTCGGGTATGATCAATTCAATTGGGCTTGAGAACCCCGGTCTGAATCATTTTCTAAGCGAAGATCTGAATCGGATTAAGAAACTTCCAACCAAAATTATCGCGAGCATTGCAGGTTTTTCAATTGACGAGTTCGTGGAAATAACCGGCCGTATTCAGGAGGAGGCAAACGGGGTAATCGATGCTTTCGAAATGAATTATTCCTGTCCGAATACAGAAGCTCGGGGAGTTTGTTTTGGGATGGATGCCGATATGACCGGTCGTCTTACGGAACAAATCGCGTCGGTATGTGATCTTCCGTTGATCGTAAAACTCAGTCCGAACGTAACGGATATCCGTGAGACCGCGACGGCCGCGGAGCAGGGTGGGGCGGAAATGATTTCCCTGATCAACACGCTGATTGCCCTTGAAGTGAACTGGAGGTCCCGTGAACCCTCTCTCGGGGCCGGAGTCGGCGGATTATCGGGTCCGGCTATTCGACCCGTGGCTCTGCGAATGGTCTGGGAAGCGAGTGGGGCAGTGGATATTCCACTGATCGGCATCGGAGGAATTAATTCAGCGGATGACGTGCTTTCGTTTCTCGTGGCCGGGGCTACCGCTGTCCAGGTGGGGACGGCTCACTTTGTAAATGCCTGCGCTTCTGAAGAGATGGTTCAATCACTTTCAGAACAACTATCCGAAGAAAGTATAGCGGATCTTTCATCCCTCGTTGGATCTTTGAATATGCCCGATCAGCACAAATCATAGAGTTTTCTCCGGATATTTCGGTTCAAATTTCCTCGAAACAATGGCGTGGGAGCTATCGAATCTTGGGACAAGTTTGAAAATGATTCGACTTTTGAAAAAAATTTAACAGATCTCTTCTCTATTCAGATCAATTATTCAGGGTGGTTTCATGTCTGAAGATAAATCAGGGTTTTCCGATCTGATTCCTTCCGGCGTTACGAATGCGGATGCGCTGAAAATTTTGGAGGACCCGAAAAATCTTGATTTTTATCGTGTGCTCGGGAAAATGCTCGAAAAAACGGAGTCCCTGGACCAGGTCAAACAGTATATAGATCCCGAGACCCTTGTCAGGGAATTCGATAAGGTCAAAAATCATATGAAGCACGGCAGACTTGACGAATCATCCCGTCCGGTCTGGGAAGAGAAGATTCAGACACTTGCTAAAGAGCTTGGCTTGATGGATGAGCTGGGGAAAGGGGGACAATCGACATCCGACAGTGATCATCCTTCCTCGAGTGCTCCTCAAGTCCATCAACGGTCCAGAGAGGATCAAAATGGTAATAAACCGGACCAGCAGGCCTCAGATGAGTCCCCCCCATCTCAGCAGGTACCCGCGGAGCAGGTTCCGGCTGTGGGTGAAGAACCGTCACCGAGTGCGGCGAAAACCGAAAAAACATCGAAAACTGATGCTTCCGGCCAAGGAACCTCCGATGAATCCAAGATGATGGCCGACGCTCAGCAAGACGTTGAGTTTAATAAAAAGATTACGGAGTCTTCCCGCAGTGTATCCGCAGAGCTTCGGCAGCTCCGTCAGAAACGGGGTGTCACTCGAAATGAACTTTCAGACACCACCGGAATTCCTCTCAAAGACATTTCTCAAATTGAACGCGGCCGAAAAGAGCTGACGTATGACCTGATCGAACAGTACGCAAATGGATTGGATATGCAGGTGCAGCTCGATTTTCAGAAGGGAGGGGATGATTCGAAAGATGTATTGCGCCAGGTAAAATTACATATTGATAAAGTCATCCAGGATCTCGACATACCGAAAGACCTGCAGGAACCCACGAGAATCATTCTGCATCAGCTGGCTGAAGATGGGCTGTATAAGAAGCGATTTCCCACCTTGATTGACGTACTGGAATACCTGGAAGAAGCCGTAAAACAGTTCTCGATTCGTGAGGACAAACCCGACGAGTCCATCTTTTCCAATGATTATCTGTTTAATCATCTCAAATCTCAGCTACAAAACCTTGAGTATTCAGATATCGCGTTTGATGAAAACGTAAAGATCGTAGCTCAGAAATTACTTGAACGGTATCACGAATAAATCGAGGATGCTGACATGAGCTGCTTGCCTGACCCCAGCGCTATCGAACCGGTGTTGAATGTGGGTTTCGAGTTCATTCAGCTTCTGGCGGCGTCATCGGGAATCATGGAAACCCTGGGAAATTTATGGGAAACCGTGAAAGGAGGGTTTGCGTATACCTCCTATCTGGTCATCGGTATTTCGTCTCTGACCATTATGTTTTTCTGGATGATATTAAATGTGCTCGGGTTCGGAAGCGGCACGGATTCCCTTGACGCGGTAGATGCCGCGGAAGCGATTGAGGGAGCGGATGCGGTGGATGGTCTTGACGCGGCGGACGCCGCGGATGCGGGGGACGCGGCGGATTCGAACGCAAGTGTATTTACATTTCGGTCGATTCTCGCTTTTTTCGGTGGGTTCGGCTGGGGAGGCATCCTCGGAATGGAACTCGGGCTATCGCCAATCGGTTCCTTTCTGGTCTCCATACCGATCGGTTTGTTCTTTTTCTTTGCGTCATACGGAGTACTTCTATTTCTTCTGTCAATGTCTGCCAGCGGTACGCTGGACTATAAGAATGCGATCGGGGAGACCGGTGAAGTTTATATTGACATTCCTCCCAATCGATCCGGATCGGGAAAAATTCGGGTGAAGGTTCAGGGACGTCTCAAGACGGTGAGTGCGTATAATGCTTCCGACATCCGAGCCGAAACGCATTCTCGAGTCCGTGTTGTGGATCAGATTGATTCGAGCACGTTACTTGTGAAACCGCTCGAGGCGGAATCAGGTCAGAGATCGCCCACCACGTCGGAAGAGGAAGATCGTAAGAAGAACGACTGAATTTTTTCTTTTTTCACTGCTTTTGAAACAGGAAAAAAACGATGCCTACGATTGCTACAATTGCCCTGATTGGTGTAGGAGCTTTTATTTTTATGGGGGCGGTTTTTTATGCATCGATTTACAAACGTTGTCCATCCGACAAAATTCTGGTTATCTTTGGTAAGGGTATGGGGAAGGATGCCGCCGGAGAAGGTCTATCCGCCAAATGTGTCCACGGAGGTGGAAAGATGGTCTGGCCGGTTTTTCAGAATTACGGCTGGTTGGATCTGACCCCGATCACCATCGATATTGATTTGACCGATGCACTTTCGGCGGAAAATATTCGGGTCAGTACTCCCTCAACCTACACGGTAGGGATTTCCACGGAACCGGGCATCATGCAAAATGCCGCTGAACGGTTACTTGGAGAATCGCTGAATGACATCCGAAACCTTGCCCGGGACATCATATTTGGACAGATGAGAGTGGTCATCGCAACGATGAAGATTGAAGAAATTAACGCGGACCGGGATCGATTTATCGAAAATATCTCCAAGGGCCTCGAACCGGAACTGGAAAAAGTTGGTCTTCGATTGATCAACGTGAACATTAAGGACGTAAACGACAAATCCGGATACATCGATGCGCTTGGACGTGAAGCGGCTGCGAAGGCGATCAATGAAGCCAAGAAAAAGGTCGCGGAACAGGAGCGAAACGGTGAAATCGGAAAAGCCGAAGCCGAACGGGAACAGCGAATTCAGGTGGCTCAAGCCGATGCAGAAGCGGTCGAAGGCGAAAACAAGTCCGAAGTGCAGATTGCTGAGTCGGATTCTCGCCGCCGCCAGAAAGAAGCCGAAGCCGAGCGAAAAGCACTTGCCGCGGAGAAGGTTAGTGAAGCCAAGGCGAAACAGGAAGCGTACAAAGCCGAACAGGAAGCCGAACAGGTTCGTGCCGAACGAGAAGCGGCCACGCAACGAGCGGATACCGTGGTGCCGGCCGAAATTGAGAAAGAACGGATCGAAATTCTCGCCGAAGCCGACGCCGAGGAGGAACGCCGGAGCAAACAGGGAGAAGCCGACGGAATCAGATCCGTCATGGAAGCTCGTGCCC
>CAZSFH010000040.1:5041-5316 GCA_964606115.1 uncultured Planctomycetia bacterium
GTTCAACTCCATCGTTCGCTCGTGTCAGAACGACCCTCAGCTGGCGACAACAATGATGATCGCCGAGCAGCTTCCCGACCTGGTTTCCGAACAGGTCAAGGCGATCTCCGACATCGACTTCGACTCCGTTACCGTCTGGGAGAATGGATCCGGCGAGAACGGTCGAACGAGTACGGCGAACTTCCTTTCCGGCCTGGTAGGCTCGCTTCCTCCGCTTCACGAATTAACGGAGAATGCGGGGATCAACCTCCCGGATTACCTGGGATCCCTTCAAC
>CAZSFH010000040.1:5326-16129 GCA_964606115.1 uncultured Planctomycetia bacterium
AGAATGGTGGACAGGTTTCCAGTGAGGATATGGAAGCTCTCGGAGATGCGATTGAACAAAAGGCAACCCAGCGCCGTGATCTGGAAAAGAAGGTCCGGGAATTGATTAAAAAGCATAAAAAACACCTGACCGATTTCGATCGGAACAAGGACAACAAGCTCCAGTCCGACGAACTGGATGAGGCGGTGTCCACCATCATCGAGTGGGGTAAGCGTCTGACGGATGCATCGTCGGAATGGTTTTTTCACCGGGAAGGAGAGGTTCAGGGTCCCACTTCTCTGTCGGATCTTGAACAGGAACTCGAAGAGAATCCAGGTACATTTATCAGTAAAACCGGCGAAGAGATCTGGATCCCGTTCAATGTCCTCAAAGAAGCTAAACACCTGATTGAACAACCCACCGAATCAGGATAGTTTCTGAGGATTGAAGAACACCGCGGAGCGTCCGCTGAGCACTACTCCCATTCGGGACGGGCAACGAAACCCCCACAATGGTGCATCCGATCTGACGTGACAAAGAAGAAAACAATCCGCACGCTCGGACCGTAAACACGGCCAGTTGAGGCGGGAGGTCATCTCTTCAGGGAAGTCGAACTTACGGCTTCATTTCTTTCCGTGTTTGCCGTGTTTTCGTTGTTTTTTGTGGTGTTTTTTGTGTTTTTTATGTTTTTTTTGATGGCCGTTAGCCTTCAATTTTTTTCTAATTTTTTTTCGTATGTGTTTTATCTCCTTTCGGTATTTATCCTGGAATTTTTTATCGACGAGTCCGTCGTTGTTATGATCATATCTCTTTCGAAGCCGCTCCGCTTTTTCACGGAGTTTTTTCTTCAGGCGTCTTTTACGGGCGTTTTTTTTCTCTTTTCGATGTTTTTTCTTTTCGTGCCCGTTCTTTTTTCGAAGTTTTTTTAGACGCTGGTGCATTTTCCATTTCAGTGATCTCGCTTCTTTCCGAAATGCTTTTTGCCGTTTTTTATCAACAACCCCGTCATTGTTGTGATCGAACTCCGCCCGTAATTTATTAATCTTCTTCCGGAACTCTTTTTTGATCTGCTTCTTGGTGGAAGCGGCTGGCTTCTGGTGCTTCCCATGTTTCTCCTTGTGTTTACCATGCTTCGCATGTTTTTTCTTCTTTTGTTGCTCACCCCGGAGTTTTTTTCGAAAGCGGTGGACCTTTTCACGGAACGTTTTCAGAAATTTCTTATCCACCATCCCATCGTCGTTGTGATCATATTTCTGGCGTAGTTCCCGAACGTGGCGCTGCAACTTTTTCTTGTTCTTCTTCGTCAGTTTTTGTTTTTGCTTTTGACCGCGTTTGTCATGCTTTCCTTCTTCCGCGTGTAATATACCGGAGAACAAAGCAAAATACGTCAGAATGGGAGCGGCGACGAAAAGTGAAGCTCGATGGAATGCTGGTCTCCACATAAGTGGCCTCCATAATCACGAAATGAATCAGCTTTTAAGAATTGTACTCTACCATGAACCCCCAGATTTGTCAAATTTATCGGAAGGCCGCCTTTTTTTGTCCGGTTGGTACGGAGAAGATAATTCAGTATAATAAACTTTGGAAGATATATTTACACTGGTGAAACCCGATACATGCGCTGGCAAGGCAGATCGGAACTAAATTGGCCTGTATGAACGATGCTCAAGCGTCGATTCCTGCGTCCAGTTTCGTTTTATTTTCTTATTTTTTTATACTTCGTTCTTATGAGTGGATCCCACCTGACGTCCGAGCCCCGCTCTGAACAACGTGCCGAAAAGCAGAAAAATGCTGAAAAGTCCCTTCAAACTGCCACTTTTGGCATGGGCTGATTCTGGACGTCCGACGCCCGGTTCGGGGGTCTGAGAGGCGTGGTGAACACAATTGTTGGTTATGCCGGCGGTACAAAAGACAATCCCACCTATCAAAAGATGGGGGACCATACGGAGGTTGTGCGGGTGGTGTATGACCCCGACATGATCACGTATAAAAAACTACTTTCCGTGTTCTGGTCACATCATGATACTTCGTCCCAGGCGTACAAACGTCAGTACTGGAACGCCGTTTTTTATGAAAATGAACGGCAGGAAGAGCTGGCAAAAAAATCAATGGCACAGATCCGGAACGACAGGCGCGGGTCATTAGAGACAAAGATTTTGCCGGTACGCTCATTCACACGGGCTGAACAGTATCACCAGAAATACCACCTCCAGCAGAACGAAAAAATGTTATCGTATCTGAACGATCAGTTTCCCTCGACCCCCGATATGCTCGATTCCGAAATCGCCACCCGTGCCAATGCGTACCTGGCCGGCACGATCAACGAAAAACAACTTCGAAATCTCCTGGATCATCCTTTGCAATCTTCACTTCCGGAATCCGTCCGGGAACAGGCAAAATCAATGATGTGCGGAGTTGGTAAATAGCTACAGGGAAACTGCAAAAAATAAGCATTTTCGGTTGAGGATAAAGGTCGATGGAACCGTCCCTTCACTCCAAATCGACGACACAATGAAACTGAAATCCCTGTGTCTGGTTCTATGTCTTATTTTCGTCGGTACACTACCGGCCTGTGCCGGAAATGAAGAGCAGGTACAAGCTAAAAACGATCATGCCCATTCCTCTCAGAAGCATACCCCCTCAGATCAGATATCTTCATTTACACTTCAGCACTCCACCCACCATTTTATAACGTCCCTCAAGCCAACGAACCAAAAATCCGTAAAACTCCCTATGGACCATAAGGATCGGACCGATTGGTCGTACTATCCCGGTCAACGAAAGGGGGTTTCACTTGCGGATATGAACTTAGAGGAGAAAAAAGCATTCCAGCGGCTGCTCCGCAGTGGGCTCAGTCAAGAGGGATATTTAAAGGTAAACGGGGTAATCCATCTCGAGGAAATCCTTGGAAACCTGAGCGGAAACCCGGATTACCGGGACCCGGAGAAATACTATACAACTGTTTTCGGAAATCCGTCCACATCGAAGCCGTGGGGCGTTCGAATAGAAGGACATCATCTCTCGTTAAATTTTACCTCCGCTGGTGGAAAAGTCGTTTCCGTAACCCCCGCATTCTTCGGTGCAAACCCGGCGGTGGTTCCAAAAGGACCTTATGCCGGCATGGAAGTTCTTGCGGAAGAGCAACGAATCGCCCGCCGGTTGTTTCATTCGCTTGATCAAAAACAGCAATCCGCCGCATTGTACCGAAAAACCCCTCCCGGTGACATCATCACGCAGCAAAAAAAGCGAGTGCAGTTGAACGCATTCAGGGGGATTTCTGTTAAAAAATTTACTACTGCTCAGCAGAAGATGATCATGGATTTGATTCGGGTGTATACGGGCAACTTTCCTCGACGAATTCGGCGTCGGCTGTTCAAGTCATTTTCGGACGTTTCACCGAAAGACTTGTTTTTTGCCTGGGCCGGTGGCAGAAATCGCGGGGAACCTCATTATTATCGTGTTCAGACTCCGGGAATGGTGATTGAATACGCAAATACTCAGGACGGAGCGAATCACGCTCACACGGTTCTCCGTGATTACGACGGAGATTTCGGCCGAGATACCCTGGCCGAACACCTGAAAAACAGTCCTCATCATCAGGGAAAATAAAGAAATTTTTGTTTAGACCGGATCTGAAAAGTGTCGCGACCTCAGCGAGAGCGACACTTTTCAGATCCGGTCTATTTAAGTGGGGGGGAGGGATGTCAGCCCGGAATGAAAGTGTTCCTCAAAAGCAACGACCGAGGTTTTATCCGTCACGGAAGATTTCGGGAGGCCTATCAAGGGGGACGTTTTTCAGTTTCTTGATCTCCCTGTTTACATTGATCTCGGACACGGTTATACTGTTTCGACATTTCGCCGTTTTCATTCCATGTGATTCGTCGATTTCTTCTCGATATGGTAGAGAAAGCTAATCTGGATCCGCATTCGTTTCCTATAGAGCCACACGGATCGGATGAGCTCGTGCAGCAAATTATTCCTTCCGATCAACAGCGCGAAAAGGAAGAGGAACTTCAGGAAGTTCCCGCTGTTACACTTGCGACCTCCACGTTCTGGGACGCTCAGCTGATCGCCCGGGGGGTTTATTCTCCGCTGACCGGGTTTATGGATCAGGACGATTATGAGCGTGTCCGCGGGGAGTGCCGATTGAAGGACGGCACGGTCTGGTCACTTCCAATTGTACTTCCGGTGCCGGAGCACAAAGTCGACGAGGTGCGAGATGCATCGGCCATCCGGTTGCAGGATGAATCAGGAGAACCGGCCGGGGTACTGGAAAACCCGAACCTCTTCAAGCGGAATAAGAAGGAAGAGGCGGAAAACGTTTACGGTACGACGGAAGAGGATCATCCCGGGGTAAAAAACATCTACGACGAATCGGACTGGGTAGCGAGTGGGACGATTCAAATGTACGATCGTCCACTTGAGACCGGTGTCCAGGGAGGATTGCAGATGTGGCCGCTGGAAACCCGTGAACACATGATCGAACGTGGCTGGGAACAGGTCGTTGCCTTTCAGACGCGTAATCCGATGCATCGTGCTCATGAGTATCTCGTGCGTTGTGCGATGGAGATTACCGATGGGGCGATGGTGCACCCACTCGTTGGACCGACGAAAGGGAGTGATGTTCCGGCTTCCGTTCGAATGAAGTGCTATCAGGTGGTGCTCAATAATTATTATCCCGAGGAGCGAACGTTGCTGAACGTGTTCCCTGCTCCGATGCGATACGCGGGCCCGAGAGAAGCCATTTTCCATGCCATCTGTCGCAAAAATTACGGCTGCACGCACTTTATCGTCGGACGGGATCATGCGGGAGTTGGAGACTATTACGGCACCTACGAAGCCCAGAATTTCTTTTCCAATTTTTCCGACGAGGAACTTGGGATCACTCCACTGTTCTTTGAATTCGCCTTTTTCTGTGAGATTTGCGACGGTATGGCGACGGCGAAAACGTGTCCGCACGACGCGGAGAACCATCTTTTCCTCAGTGGAACAAAGGTTCGACAGAAACTTCGAAACGGGGAATCGCTGCCCGTCGAATTTACCCGGACCGAAGTGGCCGAGATCCTGATGGATCACTACCAGGGTGGTTCATAACATCTCATATCGGTTGTCATCAATCTAAAGACAGCGGATTCGTCTATTTGATCGTTTTATTGGAAGGAATTCCTCTATCTTCGCGACGTTGAAAAGATGAGTTGTCTCCCGATATACTGAAAGACCAATTTAATCCCATAACACGGTATGTTCTTCGGTACACAACCCGTAATTCGGTATCATCTTTTTCGTGCTCAATAGGCGATGCCCGATCCTGACCTTGAAGATGAAATAGAACCCGGACAGAAGCAGGAAAACGTATTTCTCACGTCCGTTGACTCAATTTTTAAGTGGGGTCAGCGGTGGTCACTGTGGCCCATGACGTTCGGACTCGCCTGCTGTGCAATTGAGATGATGGCCACCGGAGCGTCCCGGTACGATCTCGATCGCCTCGGAGCGGGAGCGTTTCGTCCAACGCCACGCCAGAGCGATCTGATGATTGTGGCGGGGACGGTGACAATTAAAACCGGATTCCGGGTACGGCGTTTGTACGAACAAATGCCGGAACCCAAGTACGTCATTTCCATGGGTAGCTGTGCCACCTGCGGCGGTCCATACTGGGATCATGGATATCACGTGATGAAGGGGGTGGACCGAATCATTCCCGTCGACGTTTACATTCCGGGTTGTCCGCCCCGTCCGGAACAGCTGATCGAAAGTGTCATCAAGCTTCAAGAAAAAATTGACACGGAAACCACCACACCTGCGGTGGAGAACCTGAAAGACATCAAAGAAACGTTCATCGGCGGCAACGGTAACGAAATTCCTTAACATCATGCTTGACGAAGTCGAAATTTACGAACGTCTTGTCGAGGAGTTTGGCGAGGACGTCATTATCGATTACGTCCGACCCCGTGAACAGCAGTTGCTCGATCTTGCCCGGGAGGAAGCGGAAGAGGATGAACTTGAGGACCCGGACCGGCGAGATGAGCTTCTTGATCAAATGAGGGAGGAACACGAAGGAGATCTTACCAACAGTGACAACTGGATTCAGGTGCATCGACGAGGGATTGATAATGTCTGCGAGTACCTGAAACAGGCGGATGAACTTCAGTTTGATTCGCTTATGTGTCTGAGTGGTATGGATTGGGAGAAGGAAGAAGAAGGACGTCTTGGCGTGACGTATCACCTCCATTCCATGACTCACGACCACAAAATTACCATTAAAGTCTTCTGTCCAAAGGACGATCCGACCGTTCCCACCGTATCCTACGTCTGGGGAGGAGCCAACTGGCACGAGCGGGAAGCGTTTGATCTGTTCGGGATCCGGTTTCAAGACCACCCGTATTTGAAACGGATGTTCTGCCCGGAGGATTGGGAAGGCCATCCGCTCCGGAAGGATTACGAAGTTCAGGAATATTATCGAAACGTTCGGGTTCCATATTAACACGATCGATATGATCCACTGTCACGTAACAAATCAACGATGAATATACTAACCTCCTACGTACAAAACGTAATGAGCATGTTCATATCCGTGTGTGGTTCCATGGTCATGGGGCTCCGGACTTTTACCCGGCCGAACGTAACGACGGAATATCCCCGGAAAGAAAAATGGGACATCCCCGATGGTTCGCGGATGAAGCTCTACAATAACATTGACGATTGTATTGGATGCTACAAATGTTCGCGAATCTGCCCGACGGACTGTATTGAGATAGAAACCATCAAGGCGCCGGACGATGTCGACCTCGGTACCGCAAGCACGGGGAACCCGCTGAACTTCTGGGTCCCCACGTTTGACATCGACATGGTCAAGTGTTGTTATTGCGACCTGTGCACAACGGTTTGTCCGACCGAGTGCCTGGTCATGACGAAAGCGTATGAGGGTAGTGCGTACGACAGGGGAAATCTCGTTTACCACTTTGGAAACGTGGATTCCGAGGAAATGGAAGAAATTAATCAGCTGCTGCAGGAGGACGAAGAAGAAGGGGCTGCTCCGGCGGCTGAAGACGGAGCAGGGGCCGATTCAGACGGTGAGCAGCCTTCATCGGTGATGGGCAAACTGATTCCGGATTCGATCGAAGGACTTCCGGTCAAGGAGCGAATCCGGGCCCGACTGATTGTTCGTGGTAAGATGGAAGGAGATTTGCCGGAAGGGGCTGAAGTCGATGAGTCCGCCTCCCCTGCCGGTATGTCCGGATCAGGAGGAGGAACCACGGCAACAGCACCCGCCACGGAGACCGAGACTGAAACGGAACCGGCGACGGAAGAGGAAGATGATGAAACGCCGGCGCCGGATGAAGATCAGCCCGCCGAAGAACCTTCTGAAGAGGAATCGACACAGTCGGAAGCGGAGAGCGACGAGGAAGAAACACCGGAAGATTCTGGAGTCGGTGGGGAGTACACCCGGGATCCCGATTTACCCCTTCGGGAACGCATCGAAAATCGTCTGAAAGCGCGAGGTAAGCTCTAATTCCAGGAGACAGCTGATAAACCCCTCGCAACGTCCCCGAAACGAGTTACACCGGAGAGGGGGGCATCGAAGACGATGTCGTCAGCGCATCGGTGCATGAGGATTTGACAGAACTATTCGGTGTAACACGTTTCTCCTCAAAAAGATCCACCCCAATCAGCCCATAGGGCACAAACTGATTTTCTCAGGAATCACGTCACCACGTTAATCAGTTTCTCGGGGACCACGATCATCCGTTCCGGATCCTGACCATCCAGGTAATCCTGAACCCGTTCATGTTTTTTCGCGCGTTTTTTGAGTTCCTCTTCCCCAATATCTCGTGGTACGGTTAAGTGCCCGCGAACCGTGCCGTCAATTTGAAGCACGATTTCCATTTCGTCGGCCACCGTATATTTTTCCACGTACCGGGGCCAATCCTTTTCCAGAAGGGAGGGGGACCGGCCCAGGGATTGCCAGAGTTCTTCAGCAACGTGGGGTGAAAACGGGGAAAGAAGTTTTACGAGGTTTTCAATGGCGAATTTAAAGCAGCTGATCTGGTTGATGGTCGGGTTGTCCGGAACCTCGATTTCCTGAATGAGGTTGGTAAGTTCCATGAGGTTCGAGATGGCGGTGTTTGGATGAAGCCGTTCCTCAAAATCCCCTGTCACCTGTTTGATGGTCTTATGGGTTTTTATATGCAGTTCATTCAGGTCACCTTCCAGGTCCTGCGGTTTAAGTTCGTCCATACTGCCTTCGTCAATAAGATCCCGGTGTTCATGGACCAGCTTCCAGACACGTTTAATAAATCGCTCACAACCGACAATTGCTTGATCATCCCATTCCGCATCTTTTTCGGGAGGGCCAAGGAACAACGTGTAGAGACGTTCGACGTCCGCGCCGTACTCGTCAATAAGATCATCCGGTGAGATGGAATTGTTTTTGGATTTGGACATTTTGGTCATCTCGGATTCCACGAGCGTACCACAATCGGTGTGTTCCCACGTTTCCTCATCGACCTGCTCAAGTTGCTCCACGGGAATGTATTGCCGGCAATCAGGACAGCGATGAGCACGTCGATAAATCATTCCCTGTGTGAATAACGATTCAAATGGCTCATTAAAATCCACCTCACCGACGTCATTCAGAAATTTCATCATGAACCGGGTATACAGCAGATGCAATACGGCGTGTTCGACCCCTCCGATGTATTGATCAACAGGTAACCACCGACTAACGTCTTCCTGATCCCACGGAGCTGAATCAAGACGGGGAGAGATGTATCTGAGAAAATACCAGGTGGAGTCGACGAACGTATCCATGGTGTCCGTCTCCCGTTCCGCGGGCCCCCCGCATTCCGGACAGGTGGTTTTTAAAAATGACTCTTCCTTAGCCAGGGGAGATTCACCGGTTGGCTGTACGTCGTCGACCCTCGGCAACTCGACGGGTAGGTCGTCTTCCGGGACGGGTACCGTCCCGCAGTCATCACAATAGACGATCGGAATTGGAGCCCCCCAGTATCGCTGACGGGAGATCAACCAGTCCCGGAGACGGTACTGTACAGCCCGTTTACCGATCCCCTTTTCTTCAAGGTGTCGGGTGACTTTTTGAATGCCTTCCTGATTTGGAGTTCCGTCGAAGGAACCGGACCGTGTCATGATACCGTCTTCTTCGTACGCTTCCGTCATTTCATCACCGTCCAGCTCCTCGTCCTCGGGCCGGATAACCGGACGGATGTTAAAATCATATTGTTGAGCGAACTCAAAGTCCCGCTGGTCATGAGCGGGAACCGCCATTACAGCACCCGTTCCGTATTCCATGATAGCATAATTGGAGACCCAGAGCGGAACCTTTTCTCCATTGATTGGATTGATGACGTGAGCGTCCAGGGGCATTCCTTTTTTTTCCAGGTCCTCGGACTTTCGTTCTTTTATGCTGGTCTGCCTCGCCTCTCGGGCGAAATCAAGAATTTCCTCCGTTCGATCGGATCGTACGGCAAGTTTTTGAACAAGGGGATGTTTGGGAGCCAGAACCATGAACGTCACGCCGTAAAGAGTGTCGGGCCGTGTGGTGAAACATGTAATTTCTTCTCCCGTTTCGGCCACGGTGAACTTAATATTGGCTCCTTCGCTTCGGCCGATCCAGTTTCGCTGCATGGTCTTCACACGATCCGGCCAGTCGTCGAGTTCGTCAAGGTCTTCGAGAAGATCTTCGGCGTACGCCGTAATCTCGAAAAACCACTGCTGAAGCTGTCGCTCTCCTACCTCGCTTCCACACCGCTCACACGTTCCATTTAAAACCTGCTCATTGGCAAGGACCGTTTGACAGGACTCACACCAGTTCACCCAGTCCTGTTCGCGATAGGCGTGGTTCTGTTTAAAAAGCTGAAGGAACAACCATTGTGTCCATTTATAGTATCCGGGATGGCAGGACGCGATTTCACGGGACCAATCATACCCAATTCCCCATCTTTTGAGTTGTTCACGGATGACTTCAATATTCTGGTAAGTCCATTTTTCCGGAGGAATATCCTTTTCAATGGCCGCATTCTCAGCCGGAAGTCCAAAGGCATCCCAGCCCATCGGGGACAGGACGGTCTTTCCATTCATCATCTTATACCGAACAAGGGCATCCGCAATGATGTAGTTGCGTCCGTGGCCGACGTGCAGAGCCCCGGATGGATACGGAAACATCACCAGACAATAATACTTTTCGTCCTCGCTGATTGGTGCGGAGGAATCAACCTGAAATAACCCCTGGTCTTCCCAGTACCGCTGCCATTTCGTTTCGATTTTCTTTGGATCGTACTCCGGAACTACCATTAAAGACCGTACCTGTTCAAAAGATCATCAATAAAAAAGAACGTCCTAACATGAAAACGCGAGAAATTCACATCCTCAGTTCTTCGTTTTGAAGGAATGAATGCCATTTAAACATTCATTCTCTCCAACGCACTACGTGCGGGGGGCTGTAACAACCCCATAGATGAAAGATGATGCTACGTTACGCTGCATCATCTTTCATCTCTCTCAGGCTTCCCTACGGACGGGTTTCGGACGAGAAGTGACGCCGCAGACGGCCCGTTTACGACGAACCCGATTTTGGGTTTTTTTTCGACGAATCTCTTCGTCAAAAATACGACAAAAGCAACAATTCGTTCCTTTCGTCGATTATCAATTGCTACGCAATCATCAAAAATGCACTTTTTCGGCATTGCTTCCTCAAATTCCGTGGCCTTCACCGGGATAAAGATGCTGAGGTTGCGAATTTCTCGCGTTGTCATGCTAGGAGACTGCTGAAAAACCCCCGCGACGTCAGCGAAACGAGTTGCGTCGAAG
>CAZSFH010000041.1:0-11611 GCA_964606115.1 uncultured Planctomycetia bacterium
ATACGGCCCTGCAGTTCGCCGTTGCGCAGGGGAAGCGTGACGCCTTGAAAACGCTACTCGATCTCGGAGCCGAACTGGACACCGACGATGAGATGCCGAATGAGGAGCATATTCGTACGTATAATTCAGCTACAGAAGCAAGAAACTCTTCGCTGAACAGCTTAATTTATCAGAAAAATTACCCAGATCATGAAAAATCGGCGCTCCTGATCGCGGCAAAATCCGGTCATTCGGAGATTATAAAACAATTGATGGAACACGGGGCGAAACTCGACCGGCGTGGTCAGGATGGAGGAACGGCGCTGATTCATGCTGTGAAGCAGGATCAAACGGAAATCGCGAAGCGATTGATCAAGGCCGGTGCGGATTATTTGATGACGGATCATCATGGAAATAACGCTCTGTACTACGCCTGGAAACATAACCGTGATGAAATCGCTGAGATTCTAGAAAATCGGTATTACGTCCAGCGGAACTATTCAAAGCCGGATCAGGACACCCTGAAACGAGTCCGGAAATGGATTCAGAAACTGGGTGCTTCGTCGTATCAAACCCGCAAGCGGGCGACCCGGAAATTGATTGAGATGGGCAGGGAAACGATGTATTTATTGAAACGGAATCGGGATCACAAAAACCCGGAAATTCGAAAACGGATTCGGGAGATTATGGAGAGGGTGATCGCGGAGATGAACCCCTCCGAGCCGCCGCGGAATGTTCGGGATGATAACGGGAACGATGCCGATCCGGAACCGTCTTCAACGTCGATCAAGCCGTGGAACAAGAAGTGATTTGCCGTACGGGTTAGCCGTTCGGCGTATGGTAGGGGGGAGTTCGCTCCCTTTCAGCCCGGGACCCCCCTATGAGACCGGCAGCACGTACGTCCATGTGAGGCACCGCTGTTTTTCGTATCCAGAGCGCGTGAACCGTCCGGATCCATCAAAACTCCACTTCCGCCATCTGAACCAGTAGCTCATCCATGCCGGTCTCGTCTTTTTCACGAACGCGCTGGGCCACCGAATACATCGGGTCTTCCGGGTCGCCCAACGCCTCCGCTTCCTCAAGCATGGCGGCATACGCGTCGACGTTGACGTCTCCATAGACCTCCAGTTCTCCGAGGTCGGCGATGTAGACCAGGCGAAGCAACAGGTTGGGGTGGTTTCTCAGGATCTCTTCAAATTCGCTCATGTCTGAAGTGGCGTCGTGGTGGACGTGTCAATTCGGAGTGAGAACGAAATGTAAAGTTGAAATGCTGCGTGACGGTCGTTCGCGGTGACCGGACCGTGAACGGGTGATCTACAGTCGGTTTCTCTGGATAGCCCCATTTGTAGCGGGGTGTTGATAAAAAGGTAGGGGATTCATGTGAAAAATAAAAGAGACGGCCAGACGGGGAGCATCATAAAATATGGCTCTTCGATCATCACGCGACCTACCTTGAGATCGGACCGATATACGACCTGGCGACGACGATCTGGTCAAACCAGACACGGCTTACGTATGTGTACCAGGACCACCGCCATGTTTTTCCCGTTTTCCCCCGGGGTTCGGGGTGAACCGTAAATTTCGCGTCCCCTGAAGGACGTTTACCGGCAACTCCCTTTTTCCCCTCCGGCAGTGCCCGACGCTGCTGAGCAAGGACGTCAATCTCTCCCGTACAGAGGAGAAACAGGATAACCAGCATGACAACGCGAGAAATACACGCTCTCAGCATCTTTATTTCGGCGAAGGTCAAGGAATTCTTCCGCAGGAAACCCCAAACAGCGGGTTTTCGAGGAAGAATGACGCAGAGATTCGTCGAAATAAAGATGCCCATATTCGGGTTCTTCATAAACGGGCCGTCTGCGGTGTCACTTCTCGTCAGAAACCCCCAGAAGGGGTTGCTTCCTCGAAAATCCTTGCAGCCGACCCGTTTATGAAGAACTGAGGGCGCGTATTTCTCGCGTTGTCATGTTAAAAACCGGACGTTTTGGTTTTGATCACTTCGAGGACATATTTGTTGCCGTTTTTCAGAACCAGCCCGAGGTCGTTGTGCGATCCCCCGTAAAGCTTCTGTACCCTGTAGGAGCTGAATTTTTCTGCGATCTCAAATGTCTCCGTGACGTCGTAGGCTTCTGGTTTTTCGGAGGGTTGTTCGGCGGTCAGGTGGACCATGCGATCCCCGGACGCCACGTATACGGAACCTGGGCGATTGCTGGCGATGGTGGTGGGTTCCTGCATCTCCTTCAGGGACACCTGATGCTTCACGGATCCGTCCCGGACAAAGGAGATGGTGCCGGGATTGTCGTCCGTCGGACGTTTGTATAACACGACGTTTCCCGCGCCGTCGGACGTGTGCGGAAGACCGTGCCCTTCAACGGTCTGAATCTGATCCGGGTTTTTGATCCCCGTCGCCGCCGGCTTCGAGCCATCATCCTCGGCGGCCCGGGCGATCCACAGCTCACCGGTTCTTGTTTTCACAGGAGGGAGTGCTTCCGTTCGGGAAGGGGAAAATGGAGCGTTCCGTTGCTCGAGGTCCTTCTGCATTCGAAGGAATGAGGCCCTGTTCCGGTCCGTCCCCTGTTCGGACATGTAAATCCATTTTCCATTCCCCACCGGTTCCAGGTACTGTTCGTTTTCTCTGGATAAATTTTTCCACACGCCCAGGGAGAAAACGTGGAGTCTCGAACCGTTTCGGTGCCAGATATTCCCCAGCTCATCCGCGATCAGTCTTGATCGCGGCGGATATGGGCCGACGGCCGAACCCCCGATAAATTGATAGGCGACGGTTTCATAGTGCTGTTCGATAAGGGTTTTGGCGGATTGTGCCCGGTGAACCTGACCGTCCCGGATGAGTTTCCAGGTCTCTTTACTCCGGAGAAGAATCGTTCCGTTGTTCCCGATCAGGACCGGATCCGCGGCCCGTACGTTCCCGGCGTTCTCAATGGGTTCCCAGGACGTTCCACCGTACCGCATCAGCCCCCCGTTTTTTTGAACGGCATAGAGACGTCCCTGCGGATCCGTCCTCACCACCGGCGTGTTTTTCGTTCGTCCGTCCGCCTGATACGTATCAAGAGGAAGCGGGTTGTCGGGGGTGATCCGGTGATCGGGTTGACCGGGGAAACGAGCAACAATGTTTGGTGATGAATCCGGGCGCTGTTTCAGGTCACTTTCGTCCAGCTTCGGGTGCTTTTTGTAATATTTTTTCAGTTTGGATCGCATTCGAGACGTCATGCGTCGTCCTGAATTGTGGGAGGTGGTAAAGTATCGCCGTCCTTCCCGGTCCATGGCCCGAATCTTCGGGGACTTGATCGTTGACACCGAGGAATTCTTCAGGTCGAAGACCAGGTTGGAGAATCGGCCGTTTGGAATCCAGTACAGCCCATCGCCAATCCGACGGGGACGGGTTTTTCTCAATACATGATGCCGGCCGTTTCGGGGGGTCAGGAGAGTTTCATCGTCAACCGGAATATAGTTCGGCTCGGCATACGGGGGGACGACGAGCAATCCCGGATCTAGATCACGTCCGGTTGATACGTCCTGACCGCTCTTGACCCCGACGAGGACATGTCCCGTGGGGAGTTGATGAAGCATCGATACGGTTTGAACACGATACGAACCGAAGTCGCCCGCGCCGGAATCGGTATCCGATTTACCCGACTGTTTCCGTGAACCGTCCCGTTTTCGCTCCAGCAGAAGTATGACGAGCTTGACATGCAGGCGCCGGGTGGGATCCGATATCTCCTTCAGGCTTTTTTTCAGGTGCGTGATGGCTTGTTTACCACCTTTTTTTAGAATCGAAATGATCTTTTGTTTTTTCGCACGGTTTCCGTCGGCATATTGTTTCAGGA
Organism: uncultured Planctomycetia bacterium; assembly: GCA_964606115.1. Taxonomy (GTDB): domain Bacteria; phylum Planctomycetota; class MHYJ01; order CAYXQY01; family CAYXQY01; genus CAYXQY01. Next base: position 3,825 of record CAZSFH010000041.1, read on the forward strand.
GATGATCAATTTCGTTCCGAAATTCCTTTTTGCTCTGATCCGGCCACGCCGCGCGAGCATCCGCGATTTTCTGAAGTGAATCGCCGACATGAGCAAACACCCCGAAACGACATGCCGCGAGACCGGGCAGCCGATACGGAAGTTTTTTTGAAAACGAGAGTTTGAGCAGCTTTCCATCGTCGAACCGGTGAAGCGGATGCCTGTACCGGAAATAGATGACGGCACTTTCCCGACCCGGTTCCGGCGTGATCCTCGCAAGCGGCCCCTTTCCTCTCACCTGGCGCAGAGTTCGAAACCGGTTACCGTTAAAACCCAACACGCCTGCGTCTCCGGCAAACAGGGTATGTTCCTTCAAAACAATCGGGACAAGACCAGGGTATAGTCGGATTTGACTTTCGGTCTGTACCCAGTTCGTTCCATCATATCCCAGGATGGTGTCGGAGCCATATCCTCGCAGCGATCCGCGGAAAAGCCAGATCCGATGATTGCGTCCCCATCCTAAGATCTGAAGACCCGGGATCTGAGGATGCTCTTTGGAAAACTCACGTTCCACGACCTTCTTTGCGGTCTCGAGGGACAAATTCACCCCTGGACGGTCAATTTCAAACCAGACCCGACCATCCGGACCACGATATACGTCCTGTACGCTCTGTGGCAGCGCCTGTCTGGAGACCTTTTTCAGGTCGAGCGGGATGCGGGGGGGCAGGTCGCCGGCCCGGGCTCCTGAAGCGAACAGGATAGAGATGAAAAGGGGGAGAGACATCAAGAGGTAACGTCGAAAGCGCCTGTTTTTTTTCAGAGATGATATCATGGGGATGAGCATACAGGAAGAACGATTCAGGTCCGCATATCAGTCGGACGTTTCATGGTCCTGTTTCGAAGCCTCTTTTTTCATCAGATACAGAATTTGCTGGACCCGCTCATGGCGACGATTCTCCTTCAGAGATTTGTGCGGTAAGGTGTGTCGCTCCTCAAGAAAGGTTTTTCCCGCTTTCCCCGTTTCAACAAATTTCCAGACGGCATCAATCGATGTCCAGGGATCCTTCCGGGCGAGGTCCCTGTACCATTGTTCAAACTTCTCTCGCTGTGTTCGTTCGGATTCGGATGGATCCTGTTGAATGGCCCGGATCACCCGGCTGGCGTATTTCCGGTAATACGGGTTCCGATCGTTCCTGTGTTCCTTGAGGCGGGGAAGAGCCACCGAAGCGGCCGGACCCAGGTTTTTCAGGATGTCCCCTGCGTAAAAAAACGTTTCACCCCGATTCTCCATGAGGTCCAGCATCGTATTCACGATCGGCTGGGGTTCATGACTGAGGTGCCAGATTGTTGTTGCGATTCGAAATCGATTGGCGGGGTGTGGTTTTACCTCGGGATCCAATCTTCGCTTCAGGTCCGGGAGAAGGTTCCGGGTCTCCCGGGAGGGTCCGATATAACCAATCGCATCGATCGCCCGTAGCCGATTTCCCGCCGGTGCTTTACGTTCAAGAATCTTCTTCAGTTCCGGAAGAGACGATTTCGCAAGCGGCCCCAGAAGTTTGAAAAGATCGACCGCCTCTCCGCTGGCGTCACTCGATTCCTGGTGCTTCATTTTTCGGGTGACGTAGTCCAGGTATCGATCCGGTTTTCCGCGTATACGGTAGTAGGCTTTGATTTTGTTGAGAGAAGTCCATGGATCGTCCGCGCTGGTCTTCGGCTTTATGAACGACAGAATATTTTTCGCGTCATGTCCCAGCAGTCCGGCCGCGTAGACGGCACAATCACGTTCTTCGGAGGTGGACGTGGTGTCGATGATCCGCTCTAACATCCGGCTCGCTTCCCTTCGTTTGCCGGTCACCCGTCCATACGCTGCGGCTGCCCAGACCCGTGCATATTTCCGGGAGGAGGTGGCCAATGTTTTGAGATAAGCGTTAAGCGGCTTACTCTTCACGTTGATCTGATCAAGGGTTCTCACGGCGTTCAGGGCTCTCGGAAAAAAATGGTCTTCCGTATTTTCAAATACGGACGTCAGGGCTTCCGCAATCTTCAGGTGATTGCCGTCCAGCCGACGTGCTGCGGTAATCGTTCCGTAACAGTCCTCGCAATTTCGGATCGCCCTGGCCAGCAGATCGACCGGAACGGAAACCTGTTCGAACCGGGTTGCATCATAGAGCGCGCTACTGGCTTGATCGTGGATTTTACTGAATTCGGGATTCGCACAGATTTCCAGCAGGGGAATCGTCACTTCATGGGATGCAAAGCCCATGTTCTGAAACGCTTTCGCGGCCAGACCTCGTAAATGATGTTTATGGATGAAGGACGACAGGTTTTTGACGTTATCTCCCTTTTCGAGGATTTTCCGCAGGACCGGAATGGCCTTCCACGCGTCCGGGCCGGCTTTGCTCAGCGCCTCCATACATTGCCATTGCACCCACGAATCCTGATCCTCTAACCTCTTGAGGAGGGTCTCCACGTATGGAGCCGCACGGGTTCGAAAAGCACTCAGTGCTCGTGCGGCCTGCATCCGAACTTTGCTGGAAGGATCCTCTCGAAGAAGGGCGTTGAGTTTCTTGCCCATTTCATCCCAGGGGAATGTCTCCCTGTCCAGATTCTGATACGCGAGATCGTAACAAACCGACGCGGCCGCGGCTCGAAGTTTCGGGCGATCCGAGTCCAGTTTTTTCTTCAATTGGAACCAGCAGGTTTCCCCCAGGTCCGCGAGGAGTTCGGAAACGTAAATGTTGGCAGCTTCTTTCCGGGAGGGGGTCAGCTTTAACGTGATGAGGGGAAGCAGAACCTCCACCTGCCTCTTTTCGGGTTTGTCCGAAAGTAATTTTCTGAGGCGTTCTTCCGGATTTCGTCTTGGGTTATTCTTGAGAATCGTTCGTATCCGGTCTCGAAGTTTTTTGACCGCACCGTCCTGTTTCTCCTGCGCCTGGAGCAACCCTGTAAGACCGATTCCCGAACAGATAATCAGAAGACCGGGAAGAAATAATATCTTACGAAACATAACGAACGGCGGGTAAATCACGTTTCGAAATTGGGGGTTATATTTTTTTCGTTCGCTTTCTTCAGGATACCTTTCATATCTTCCCAGTGCAACCTCAGCCTCTTGATTTCGGTGAGGGTCACGGAATTCGAGGAAATGATCCTGGATTGTATTGACCGACGAACCACAGAGAATCACCGGATGGGGTATCAGCATTTCAGAGGGAGGTATATATTGATAAGATGAGGAAATGAGATTCCTCGAAATAAAGCTGCCCATATTCGGGTTCTTCGTAAACGGGTTGTCTGCGGCGTCACTTCTCGTCAAAAACCCGCTTTCGGGGGTTTCCTCCTCGAAAATCCTTGCAGGCGACCCGTTTACAAAGAACTGAGGATATGGGTTTTCCACGTTGTCACGCCAACATTTTTTCGCTAACCGGTGATGTTCCGTAACAGGTTCGAGAATGCACTGAAGGTTTTGGACCGTTACCTGGATCGACTTCAGTCGCATCTCCTGTTTCGTTTCGGAACGGATCATCGGAGTAATATCATCAGGGCGCTCCAGCATGGATCTCGCCTTCGTTCATCCCGGCTGAAAAGTCAGCATATTGACGCGATGCTGCACGTATACGAGGGCAATCCGGGTCGTGCGATTGGAATCTGGACGGAACTGTTGCAGAAAACCCTTTACGATCCAGCTATAACGAACCTCGGTTATCTGCTGTTTCATCGGGTGGGTTCGGACCTGTGCAGGTTTGCGCGGAGCCGTATGACGTTTTCCCGAATGGTTCAAAACGGTACTCGTAGAAGCACCATGCTGTTTCTCGGTTTGCTTCTCAAGGTGGGCGAACGGGGCGCCGAAAATGCAGTCCAAAAACATTATATTGAACACCACGTTAAACCACGAGTCCGACGGGTGGACCGGACGTCCACCCCGATCTTCTTCTGGCATATCCCCAAGTGCGCGGGCACGTCGTTGAAAACAGCTCTCGGTCGATATTTTTACGGCGAGCATTTCCGAAATATCATTCCGACCTATCATTGTTTTCCACTTTTGAAATACTGCGTCGAAGATCAGTTTCAGCATTTTCCGTTCCTTCACAGCAGTCATATGGACGTGAGCACATTACGCGTACCGGACTTCGCCGTGTAGTGCAGTATCTTCCGGGACCCGATGAACCGGATCCGATCCATGTGGCGTCAGACGATCGGCAACCTTCATTCCGGATATCTCCTTCAGGTCCTGCCGAAGTACGGGACCCACTGGGATTACTGGTCTGCGGATTCGGAGGAGGCGTTTCTGATGAAAATGCCCGATTCCCTGTTGCTCCGTCAGCTCAGTACATTTTCGCCGACCCATGACATCAGGCGTGCAGCAGAGCGAATCCACAACCTGGATGAATATGTAAGGCTGGACCAGGAACACAGGACGTTTGACGATCTATTTGACACGCTTGATGTCGCGCTGGTCGAAGAAGCAGTACCGGATAATCTAAACCGATCCCCGCGGGATGAGTGGATTGAACCGGAGATTATCGATCGTGTGAAACCTCTCGTGAAGCCGGAGTATGAGCTGCTATCGTTACTCTGAGGATTGTCAACGGTCGTGTCCTTTCCCGCACCGGTCATGCGATGTCAACATTCCCGGCGCAAGCGGCACAACATTGCCTGTTTGACCTAATGACGCACGACGCATGACTGGTTTGAGCGATCAACTGGTCAGAAATCGAAAAAAAACGATTTCCTTTCGCTTTCTTCTGATCGAGGCGCCCATCTGGATGTGGACCGTTATCACCCGCAAGTGGGCTCTTTCACCGGTATCTTCGTTCACTCTGGACATGAAGTTCACCGCTAAAACGTTGGAATCCAGAGCAAAGCTTTTTAACATATCAGTCCGATCAGCCGAAATCGATTCCGACGGGTAACGAACAAACGATACCGTTCAACGAAAAAAACTCTTTGCAATAGCTCCATCTTAATTATGCGAAACACTATTCTCAGTGTCTTTACCTTTGCCGCGCTGTCGCTCCTCGTCCTCACGAGCTGCGAACGCAGCAACGACGTGTCCGTTTCAATGGAACAGAAAAATCGGATCGAGAAAGCGAAAAAACTCCTTTCGGAAGCGGGGTACGATGATCCCGAAGACTTTCCGGATACCACGCTTCTCTACAACACGAGCAAGCAGCACGAACAAATCGCTGTGGCCGTGCAGGAAATGTGGAAAAAACACCTGGGGATTGACATCGAACTGAGGAATACCGAATGGAAGACCTACCTCGACAAAGTGGACCAGCTGGATTATCAGATTGCCCGGCGTGGATGGATTGCGGACTACAACGATCCGTTCACGTTCCTGCAGATGTATCGCAAAAACGGCGGAAACAACGACACGGGATGGTCGAAAAAGGAATACGATCGACTGCTGGAAAAGACCAGGGCGACTAAGGACGAGGAGAAACGACGGACGTTCATGGAGAAGGCCGAGCGCATCCTCATGACCGAGGTCCCCGTCATTCCGATCTATTTTTACGTGACGAAGGAACTGGTCAAATCCGAGGTCAACGGCTGGTATCAGAACGAGCGGGCCGTCCACCCCCTGAGGTCCGCTTACCGCACGGATAACAAACCGCTTCTTATTTATCTGAGTGACGAAATCAAGTCGTTTGATCCGGGGACCGTCTCGGGCGTTTCCGAATATCGGGTGCAGAACGGATTGTACGAAGGATTGCTCCGGCTTGATCCGAAAACCCTGGAACCCAAACCCGGCGTGGCAAAATCCTGGGACGTCTCCGAGGACGGCAAGACCTATACGTTTCACCTCCGGGATTGTCAATGGAGCGACGGAGAGCCCGTGACCGCACAGGATTTCGTGTACTCGTGGAAACGTGTTCTGAAGCCCGAACTCGGCGCGACGTACGCCGACATTTTATATTACATCCGGGGCGCGGAAGCGTATCACAAAGAAAAGGTGGACGACCCGGCCCGGGTTCAGGTGCATGCGAAGGACCAGAAAACCCTTGTCGTCAAGCTAAAGAACCCCACCGCTTTCTTTCTGAAGCTGATGGCCTTCTTCACGTACTATCCCGTCCGCAGGGACCTCATCGAAAAACATGGGAAGAACTGGACCGACCCGGAACACCACGTCGGAAACGGGGCGTACACGCTGGCGGAACATGAAATGAACTCCCATATTCTTCTGAAGAAAAACGAAAACTACTGGGATGCCGGGAATGTCAAGCAGGATGAGATTAAGTTTAAGGTCGTGAAGGACATCAATACGGCCTTCAATCTCTACGAGAAAAATCAGCTGCACATCCTCACCTCCATCCCGCCGAACAACGTGAAGGAGATTAAAAAACGAAAGGACTTCTACAGCACGAACTTCCTGGGCGTTTATTACTACGCCTTTAACACCACGAAGAAACCGTTTGACGATCCCCGGGTTCGACGGGCCCTCGGTCTGGCCATCAACCGCGATATCATCGTGAACAAAGTGACGAAAGCGGGAGAGAAACCCGCTTATCACTACGTTCCTCCGGTGTTCAACGGATTCGATCACACCCGGTTCGATCGCGTGAAGACGACCGACTAATGTTCAAGTTTTTGACCAAACGACTGGTGGCGGGTGTGTTCACGCTGTTCTGCATCGCCACCATCAGTTTCTTTCTCACACGGCTCGCTCCGGGCAACCCTTTCACCCAGAAGGGAAAAGTCTCGGATCAGGCCATCGAGAACCTGGAGGAGTATTACGGTCTGGACGAACCGATCTGGCAGCAGTACCTGTCCACGATGTGGAATTACGCGCAGGGTGATTTCGGACCGTCCTACTACAACCGGAACAAGACCGTACAGGAAATCATCCTGCCCGCACTGGAGAAGTCGGCCGTTCTCGGAGCCCTTGCCTTTATCCTTGCGATTCTGGTCGGGGTGCCGCTGGGGGTCCTGGCGGCCCAGCACAAAAATCAGCCCCCGGATCACATCACCATGAGCGTTTCCGTGGCGGGCATCTGTGTTCCCAACTTTCTCCTTGGGCCCCTGCTGGTGATGGTGTTCGGGTTCTGGTTGAACCTGTTGCCCGTGGCCGGATGGCCGCAAGGCTACTCCTTCGGGGAACTCCAGAAGCTGGTTCTTCCGGTCATCACTCTGTCCATGATCCATATCGCGTACATTGCCCGCCTCACGCGGTCGGGTATGCTGGACGTCATCGAAAAAGATTACATTCGAACCGCCCGGGCCAAAGGCGTGTCCGATCGAAACGTCGTCTGGAAACATGCCCTGAAAAATGGTGTGTCACCCGTCGTTTCATATCTTGGCCCGATGGCGGCCACGATCGTCACCGGTTCGATTGTGGTGGAGGAAATTTTTGCGCTTCCCGGCCTCGGACGACATTTCGTTCGATCGGCGCTCGCACGGGATCATCCCCTGTTGATGGGGAGTATTCTCGTGTTCAGTGCCTTGATCATCGTGTTTAACCTGCTCGTCGACATCGCGTATTCGGTGCTGGACCCGAGGGTGGAGGCACAATGACCGATCATCCCGACCCGCCACGTTCGCAGGACGTATCAAATGAAACGGAGGGTCGATCCCCCTGGTGGTTCATCCTGCGGGAATTTCTGCAGAACCGCCGCGCGGTCATCTCCCTGGTTCTCCTGGTGATCATTGGCGCCTCCACGATCTTCGTGCCGATGATCAGCCCCCATTCCTACAGTGAAACCTTCTATCATTACGGCGGCGCGTCCCCGCCCGACGCCTATCACTGGTTCGGGATCGACAACAGTTACCGGGACGGGTGAGCGCCTGAATACCGTCTCCGCAACGTTTCC
>CAZSFH010000041.1:11621-16096 GCA_964606115.1 uncultured Planctomycetia bacterium
GCGAGACCTCATGGTCCGGTGTTTTATCGGGGGCCGAATTTCGTTTGCCGTCGGCTTTCTGGCGACGGGCGTCGCGTTTCTTATCGGCGTCGCCTGGGGCGCCGTGGCGGGCTATTTCGGAGGGACGGTGGACATGGTCATGATGCGCATCGTGGATATCCTGTACGGGCTGCCCTACATGATGCTCGTGATCATTGCCATTTCCATCTTTCAGTCCCGGTCGTTTCTTCTGGTGTTCCTGGTGCTGGGACTGTTCAGCTGGAAGACCATGTCCCGGATCGTGCGCGGGGAAGTACTTTCCCTGAAGGAATCGGAGTTCGTGCAGGCGGGGAACGCCCTCGGCGCCGGGACATTTCGCCTTCTGTTTTACCACGTGATCCCGAATCTGCTCGGCCCCGTGATCGTCTATGCCACACTGACCGTTCCTCGCGTCATGCTGTCCGAAGCTTTCCTGTCCTTTCTTGGTCTGGGCATCAGCGAACCCATGACGTCGTGGGGGAAACTCATCAGCCAGGGCGCCGACTCCATGTCCGGGAGCAACATCCCGTGGTGGCTGATCGTATTTCCGGGTCTGCTGTTTTCCCTGACCCTCTACTGCCTGAACACCGTCGGCGACGGCCTCCGGGACGCCTTCGACGCCCGCGTGGAGTAAGAGCAGGACAGGTTTTCCAGTCGATCTGGGATCTTTCCTGTCATGTCCCGGGGGATTTTAGCATGACCTCATCTGAAAAGGTGACGTGCACTCAGTGAGGCCGGTGGTTCGGGCGTGCTCGAGCATCACGAGGTGCCGAAAAAGTAAACCGCGCTGCGCGAGACCGTCGTTTTCATGACCGTGATCAATCTTCACGATCAGACGGACGAGGGTTCCTCACCAGGTCCGATAACAGATTAGGCGCAAAATTTGACGCTCGAAGGGACCACAAATCAATTTTTTCGAGATGATCTCTCATGTGAAAACTCCAGTGGACATGTCGATCCACCTGTTTGGAACCGGTAAAGGTCCCATCCGGCGTGTGAAAGATCCATTCGAGATCTTTGAAGATCGATAACCTGCCAATGACATCCCCGCCGGGGAAATCCCGAAAAATAATTTCCCTTCCATTATAACCCGTTTCTGCGATAAAGAATCGCTTCTGCGGGTGGATATAAATTTGCCGTTTCATCTTATCCAGATGAACCGGGAATTTACGGACCCATTTCTTCTTGAGGAGGTTTCGAATCAAGACGTTTCTATGATCGGTTTTGACGATCAGGTATTTTTCATCGGGCCCCATGGATAACGCCTCGACATCTCCCTCATCGACGTCAAACGACCATTTTTTTTCGCCGGATTGGACGTTATAGATTTTGATGAACGAGCCATCCCCCGCCAGAATATACGTGTTGTTCGGTGAAAACTGAAGCGTTTGGATACGGTCCGTGTTTCCATTCAAAACGATTTCCTGATGCTTCTTCAGTTGATTTTCGTCCCACCGATAAATGATGATTTTTTCCCTGGCCTTCTTTGCTCTTTCAAAATAATTTTTGTTATTCTGCACCGATATTTTTTCTTTTCCGGGGGCCACAGCCACGAACTCGTGATCATATGAACTCGCTGAAGCCAAAATTGAATCGGGGAGTCCCGGGGGAGCTTTCCGGGACGTGCCGGCTCGTAGATTGTACAGATAGTGGTCCCGATGATCCTCATTCGTCAGACCATACATTCGACTCCCGCTGGCATTTGAATGATAAAACGTCAGGTCCCGTTGGTCTTCCCTCTGCGTGAGGAGATGCCCGCTGGCTCGCGTGTCTAAATCAAGCATCAAGATCTTCAGGCGATGGGAAACGTCAATATCCAGATCCTTACCGACCGGCACAAGCCCCTCACTGGAAATTCGCTTCCAGAGGGGATGCCAGCCGGCCACACCCCGTGCACGTTCCAGCGGTTTGAAATCAGTAAGCCGGAAGAAAAAATGACGATCCTCGTACGATTCGTGGTCATGAAACTGAGCATCCAGGGTCAGTTGTCCGGGATCCGGCGAGGATAAAATGGAAAGCACGGGCAGCCGGGGTTGTCCATAAGCTTTTTGAACACTCAAAAGCGTACCCGATTCCGTGTCCCAGTAAAACACATTTCCAATTTTGCTAACGGAAATAAGCTGATTCTGCTCATCGTTAAATTTCAACGAGTGGATATCGGAGATATGTTTATCGAACGTTTCCACGCGCTCATTCGTTTCCCAGTTCCAGATACGGAATGTCGTTTGCCCACTTAGCGCCACAGCCAGGATCGGTCGATCACCGGAAAGCGCGAGTCGTTCAACGGACCTCTCGCCGACATCAAGTTTTCGCATAATATCTTTTTTCCAGTTCCAGACCAAAATTTCCCCTTCATCCGTGCCGACCGCAAACCGTGAACCCGCGGACATAGCGTGACTGCTCACCCGACTACCGCTCACCCGATTACCACCTTCCCACTGTCGTTTCAATTTCGTTCCGGATTCCATTGAATAGATTTCAATATAAGAACCCTCGTCATATCCTGTCACGGCAAAATAAGAACCTGACACATCAAGCAGGTGCGCTCCGTGCTTGTCGGGATAAACGCGAAACATCTTCTTTTTGCTCTGTACATCAAGTTTGATGACCGCACCCTCATGAGTCTCAACCATCAGGGATGATGCGTCGGAACTGAAATGAAGGCTGTCAGCTCTTTTTTCCTCAAAGGTCCAGATTTTTTTCGAATTTTGTTTCTGGAGTTTCCATAACGTGACGGCATCATGTCCGGAGGTTGCAACGTACCTGCCGTCCGGAGAGAGCGCGATGTGCTCGACGTAATCCGGCGACGAAAGGACGTCAAACCAGTTCTCCAGACCCCGTTGGCTGATAAATATGGATTCATTGTAGTCCAGGGAGGCGACCGTAGGTCCGGACAGGCTGATATCGGTTTCACGAGCGCGTGTGTAATTGATCCCCCCAATATTATCGGTGATCAAAAAATAGCGTGTGTCACCCGATTCTATGTTTTTCAGTTCAATCCTTCCCCCGGACAAGGTTAACATGTTGTTCCCCTCCCGCGTGATCGAAGGAAGAGCATGATGATCATAATAGCCCTCGTTTTGGTCCGAGCTGTCCGCGATCGTCAATACGTTCTTTTCCGGGGCCGGGGATCGATCAATGAGCTTAACGTAATCATCTCCGGCAAGTGCGACGTAGTTCGAATAAACACGCATCCTGGGCATTCGTCCTTGAAGAACGTGGGTGTCAATAACGTTCTCCGAGCTTATTTGATACTCTTTGATGACGGTTTTCTGCTTTTTTTTGGCGTCGCTCTCTTCATTTTCACGTCGGGGAGGGACCTGTACGGTAAACAGGGTGGAGCCATCCGGCGATATATCAAACGAATCGACGTGTCCCGGGAGGTTCGTCTTCCGAACCTTGCCGGTTTTTGAATGCATCATGTAAATTCCGGCATCATAAAGAAGTGCGATCTCCCTCGAGTTCGGAATGGAGGCCATCTTCCGAACACTCTTTCGATCCTGTTCTTTTTGAAGCAGACGCACTTTTTTTCCGGACTCGATATCGAACGCGGCAATCCGGCTCCCGTAATTCGAAACAATCAATTCACGCCCGTCATTCGTAAAGGCAAATTGAACGACTGTCTGTTCGTCGGGAGGATTTTCCAGTAATTTTTCTCCCGTTGACAGGTCATAGAGCTGGAATGATTCATGGTTGAAAAGACCGATATATCGTCCGTTCGGACTGATTTTGGCCTTATGAACTTCGATATCCGCCGGAAATCGATGAAGGATGTCCCCGCTGGATAATTTCCGAAGCTCAATCACCTGCCGGTCGCGGCCGAATTCGGGGCGTCCCACGAGGACAAACGTATCCGTGCCGGGAGGGATGCCGGCAAATTCAATGTCCTCCATGGCCGGGGCGTTCGTGATAAGTTGTTTTTCACCGACCGAAAAGGAGGAATTGGATTCGAGGGACGTCCCCTTTTTCAGCCGGATCGGACTCCGCGCCTCTTTTTGTTGATCTTTTTGGCTTTCAAACGTGCCAAAAAAAGCGTACAGAAGAACTCCTAACAGTACGAAAATGGCAAGCGGGATCAAATAGTTTTTGTTCTTACTGGAATGGTTCATCGGAGCACGCAGTAAAGGGGACAACGAGATCACGATCACCCCATCGTGGCCGGGGGCCGTCGAATACGGAGAATCTATCTGCTCTCATCATATCAATATTCCGATCGGTCAAACAAGTATTCCGGATCCGTACAATATGATCATGGGGCTTCGAACATGAACGGGTAAGAAGTTAAGGCGAGGAGGATTGCAACATGAAAATTCGGTGTACAACGCACCCATTTTTCCGGACACACGACCACCAATTCGGGTCATGCGTTATTCGCTCTTCGCCGGGATCCGTTCCGGCCTGTTAATCCCCGGTCACTCCCCGTATTAACCGGAGATTCGAATCCTTTGACGGGGTTG
>CAZSFH010000042.1:0-620 GCA_964606115.1 uncultured Planctomycetia bacterium
TGAACGTTCGTATAACGAACACCATTTCGCGCGAGCCGATCGAGGTTCGGCGTGTCAACCACCTCGCCGCCGTACACCTCCGGATTCGCCGAGAGATCCTCGGCGATGATCCACAGGATGTTCGGTCGGTCGTCCGTTGTCTTCTTCGATTCGCCAGCGGTGTCCTGAGACGGCGCGCGGCACGCGGTGAGTCCAAAAAGCATCAACAAAAGGATGACGGGCAGACTGGTTTTCCCGTCCGTCGTCAAACACATGACTGGTGGGAAGAAAAACACATATGAACATAAGGGATCGGACTGACTGAGCAACCGAATTATTCCATGACTCGGTTCATCTTTCAACGGTCCGCCACCCACTCCGCGCTTTCCCCCGACTCGTTTCGCTGAGGATGTGATGTTTTGACTGCACCCTCTTCGGATAAAAAAACCCATGCCCTCGTGTTACGGGTGAAGAAGTTTGTGTCACTCATTGTCCGGAAAGCGAACCCACGCACAACCGCCTCACCGTACGGACGGGAATCCTTTCCCATCCCGCTCCCTCCCCCTCCAAGAACAGAACCCCCCAACTCCACGCTCGAGGAACCGCCTTGCCTCCACAGGTCGATGTCCATGCAAGATCAC
>CAZSFH010000042.1:630-6911 GCA_964606115.1 uncultured Planctomycetia bacterium
CACGAGAGGAAAACTCAAGAACCGATCCGTACATCCCAGGCGGTTCCAGTCATCCACGTGCCATATTTGCCGAGAAACCTCTCGGCGGGGGAACACCCTCTTCAGCCCTCGGAGGTGAACAGCTCAATCAATACCTTGTGCCGGGGTTTCTCGGGCCCCTCCGTCTGGGCGTGGAGCAACCCGGTCCCAGAAGGACAAACAGGACGGCCATGCTCAATTTTATTCGTCGGTGTTTCATGTGTGATCCGGGAGAAATGAAATGACCACCTTTCAGACCGGGTTCAGTTACAGAAAACGTTAGGGAGCCATATTATGAATCATTTCTAGCTCGACGAAAATTGAAACATTAGGCACGACTCGATATGATTAAAAAAAAAGTGATACAGTTCCGACGAACGGTCAATCACCTCTCCGTTAAAAAAGGCTTTACGACTTTCAAGCTCCCTGGAGGTCTGATCTAATATGATTCCACTCGAGATCCGAACGCATCGATCGGCATCCAAAGTTTCAGGGAGCCCACTGCAGATATGCTCCCTGCTAATCGGTCTGTTGATCATCATGGGGGGAATTCTTCAGGCGCAAGAGGAGGACCGGGCGTCGTCGGGACAGGCCATTCCGAGGGGTTGGTACCAGGCGGCGGAGGAAGGCGATCTCAACCGGATCAAGAAATTTTACCGGCAGGGCGTCGACGTTGATTCGGGAAACGGCCGTGCGCTCCGTCTAGCGGCAAAACACGGTCACGAGCAAGTGGTGCGGTTTTTACTGGAAAAGGACGCGTCGGTCGATGCCAGGGGATCAAATGGACGGACGGCCCTGACGGTGGCTTCCGGGCGAGGCCATCTTGAGGTGGTGCGCAAATTGATTCGTACCGGGGCGGACGTGAATCGGGAAGGAGATTACGGGAGAAGTCTTTATCAGGCCGCACAGAATGGATCTCCCCGGGTCGTCTCCGCACTCCTCGATGCCGGGGCAAAGGTGGATCTGAAAAGTGGTGCGAACAAGCATACTGCACTATCTCGAGCAGCCATGTTTGGAAATACGAAGTGTATGAAGAAGCTGATTGAGGCGGGGGCAAACGTGAATGTTCTCAACGCCCAGAATAAAAGCCCACTATACATGGCGGCTCACGGAGTCTGGGGAGGGGATGGAAAAACGATGAGAACCCTGCTTGAGAACGGTTCGAAACTGGATCCAAATTCGAAGGATGAGATCAGTCCTTTAGAAATATCACAGGATTTTGATCCGCGCGAGGGGAACCGTGATATCATCAAGGTCCTCGTTCGGGCGGGCGCGGATCTGACCCGGCGGGACCTGGACGGAAACACGCCGCTGATGAATGCGGTGCGAAACGAAAACCCGGAGGTGGTCCGGTTAATGATACAACACGGTGCAAACATACATGCTCAAAACAAGAATGGCAACACCGCCCTTCACATGGCCGCTGACGGGGGGTGTTCTCCGGAAATATTTAAGACGCTGCTTGAAGCGGGGGCGAAACTCACACGGAACAACAAAAAAGGCCGGACCCCGGTACAGCTGGCCGAGCGGACCGGATGCCGGCCTACTCTACGCCTTCTGGAAACGTACCGCCTGCGGAAATTTATCCAATCCTCGTTTGATCCCCTGAAGAAAACGTTAGAAAAAAACGTTCAAAAATATATTCAACAGCTCAGCGCCCGCGAATATGATCGCCGGCAACAGGCGACGAAAAAGCTGCTTGAGATGGGGGAAGGTGCCATGTATTACCTCAAGAAACATCTGGATCACCCGGATCCGGAGGCCCGAATGCGGGTGCAGGTAATCATTCGTATGATTGCGGAGCGTCACATCAAAATCACAGAGGGTCCGTCAGGTCAATAATCCCCTCCGGTGTCTCCGCTCATCTCCGCATCCGTTAGACCTGGGAGTACGGCACAGCGCGGAGGAACTGATTGTGAACCTCTGAGACCGTGTTTTTATATTTCTCCATCCCGGACAGGCGCTGCCACTCGTCGGATCCGCCGAAATCGCCCCACAGCTTCTTGCGTTCCTCGCGGCTCTCGAACGCCAGCATGTAGGTGAGGCTCGGCATCCGATCTCCGTACAGGGTGTTGCCGTAGAACACGGAGCGGAAGCCGAGTTTGTTGAACAGATCAATCACGTGTTTGTTCATCATGTCCACCTTCAGCCGGGATTTTTCCTCGCTGTACTGCTCGTAGGTCCGGAGTTCGTACAGAAAGGACCCGTCCGTCTCTTCCCCTGCGGGCGGTTTCAATTCCGGGAATCCGCTGAAGGCGACCAGTAAACGTGACCCGTACCGGTCGTACGGAAAATTCTTCTCGGACGTATTCAGGAAGGAAGACGCCTGTTTTCGGTATTCGTCGTCCTCGTGAAGCTCAAGACGCGCACGGAGCAGATGCTCCATCGTCGGAAACGGAAACAGAACGATCAATTCCCGATCCGGGGCCTCCTTCGTTTCTTCCGGCTTCTTCGAAACCGGCTCGAACACGCCGACCGGTTTCACTCCCATCCGATTATACGCCGGAATGACAGCGTCCCGCAGGTGATGTTTCACCGGCTCTCTCTCGTCGCTTCCCGAAAATCGGTACCGGCGCAGCTCGTAAAACGTACGATCGGCCAGGGAGGATGAGTCTTCCGATTCCGGCTCCGCCTGTAGCATCGCCGGGGTGCCTGCAAGGGCGAGGCCGGACGAACCAGCGATCGTTTTCAGAAAATCACGTCGTTTCATGTCAGTATCTCCGAATGAAGAACCAAATATACACCGGGTGTCTCGTCGGCGTCTACCACCCCACTGAAATGCGATAAATCCATTTTCACACTTGATCCCACCGGAAAAATAGGGGATAATAAATTCTTCTGGTCATGAACCAATTGCTGTTCTCTTCGCCGTGGTAAACCCGATCCCGCTGCTTCTCAAAACCGTCGCCGTCACCCTTTTGATCGAGGGGGTCACTCTTCTGTTCCGGTTCGGGTTCGGTCTGCGCAGTTCGGAGGCGACACAATTTCTGAAGACCGTGACCCTGAACGTTCGGGTGCACCACGGATACGTTGGGCTCGTGCTGTTTCCGGCCACGTTTTTCGGGTTTCCGGCCCTTCCGCTGTTCGGCTGGATCTGTGCGACGTGGCTTGCCTTTGTGATTTCCGATCTCATCCATCATTTTCTGATTCTCTGGCCGCTGACCGGATCCCCGGAATTCGATCTTTTTTATCCGGACGAAACGTAACACGGGTCGTTGTGCGCGTAAGGTCAAATTATCGAAGAACCCCCCGATAATCAATCAAAACCGTGATCCCTTCCGCGTTTTGACGAGTCCGCCGGGATCCCCGCAAAAATCGATTCCAAAAAGGACGGCCGTTTTTACGATAAAGAAGCTTGGGGGTCGTTGAATTTCCGTGCTTCACACGCCGTGCCCTCCGGATCGATTTTAATCCGGGGCGAGAAAAAACGTCCGGCGTTCCTCCGAATCGCCCGGGGCACACGGATTTCACGCTGTCATGATGAATTTGAATCTATTATGAACTGGGTTGACATCGGTTTTTTAATTCTGGTCGGCGGCGGGGGGCTGTTTGGATACGTCAGTGGATTTCTGAATCAGATCGGGCGTCTGCTGGGGGTCTTTTCGGCCGTCTACGGAGCTGTTCACTTCCATCTTCCGGTTACGCACTGGCTGAAATCTTCAGTGGACCAGCCGTTTGCCGGGCTGTTATCGTACGTCCTTCTTTTTATTGTCATCTATCTGATCTGTCTGGGGGTCGTGAAACTGCTTGATCATCTGCTGAAGAAGGTCGACATGAAGGAGGAAGACCGACAGCTCGGTGCGGTGCTGGGGGTGGTGAAAGGGATTCTGATTTCGGCCATGCTGCTTCTCGGATTTGCCGTGTATCCGGGGAACACGGTCGCCCGGGATATTCAGGTTTCGTATACCGGTGAACCGCTGCTTCTCTTATCCCGCACGCTTGTCGTGCAGATTCCGGACGAGGTCCGAGAGCGAATCGATCGCACCATGGATCGGGTGGATGCCCTCCCGGCAGGTCCCTCCGAACCGTCCCGGTCTTCCTCCTCTCCGTCGAGAGAAACGAAAAAGAAACCGACGTCCTCCGGCGCGAAGAACAAAAAATCAAAAACGGACTCGGCCTCTTCCCCTGAGGACGAACAGAACGGGGGAACGAATGAAGATCGGAAGGCGTCCCGTCGCACGTCCACGTCCGTTCATCCCGAAAAATAACGGTCCATCTTGCAGATACGCGTGCTCCACCTGATTACGCGCATGATCCTGGGGGGCGCTCAGGAAAATACACTGTTTACGGTCGAGGGACTTCTCGATCGGCCCCGGTACGAGGTGATGCTTGCCACCGGTCCCGCCCTGGGTCCGGAGGGAAGCTTGCTCGACCGCGCACGACGTAACAACGTTCCGGTGTATCGCCTCCCCTCCCTTCGCCGGAATATTCTTCCGATCCACGATGCAAAAGCGACCGGAGAGCTCCTCCAGCTTCTCCGAATCTGGCAGCCCGACCTGATTCACACCCATAGCTCGAAAGCGGGGATACTCGGACGGTTCTGTGCGGATCTCAAGGACGTGCCCCATATCATCCACACGATTCACGGTTTACCTTTTCATCCGTTTCAATCGTCCCTGAAATTCCATTCCTACGCCCTCTTTGAAAAATGGGCGGCTGCGCGAACCGATCGAATGATCGCGGTCTGTAAAGCCATGCGCGAGCAGGCACTCGATGCGGGGGTTGGAACGCGTGATCAATATCGAATCGTATATTCCGGCATGGAAATGGAGCCGTTTTTAACCGAACCCCCGGAGCAGGACCTTCATGCCTTTCGGAAACGGTGGGGCCTCGATCCGGGTCAGACCGTTCTCACGAAGATTGCTCGCATCGCCCCGCTGAAGGGGCATCAATACGTGTTTTCCGTGCTTCCCGAACTGATGTCCGAACATCCCGATCTGCACCTTTTTCTGGTCGGTGACGGCACGGAGCGGACGAAGTTTGAAAACCGGGCCGAAAAAATGGGGGTCCGCGATCGTGTGACATTCACCGGACTGCTTCCGCCCGATCAAATTCCCCTTGCTCTGCACGCCAGCGACCTGGTGGTTCACGCGAGCCTGCGTGAGGGACTGGCCCGGGTTCTACCCCAGGCACTTCTGAGCGGAGTTCCGGTGGTCACCTTCGACGTGGATGGTGCGCCGGAAGTGATTCGGCCCGGGGAAACCGGCTGGCTGGTGCCCCCGAAAGATACAGGTCGTCTATTTGAGGCCCTCCACGAGGCACTAACCCATCTACCCGCAGCACGATCGCTTGCACGCACCGGGCGTGAACGGTGCAGGGCGAAGTTCGGACACCGGAAGATGGTTGACGAGATCGACCGGATTTATCAGGACCTCATCTGAGAAGGTGGCGTACACTCAGTGATCCTTCAGCGGGCGGTCTGCACGGAATATTGACGAAGAAACCCCGATTTCATCCATTTTTGAGGAGATATGACACCGGAGAGCGCCCGCTGAGCGTGTGCCACCTTTTCAGGTGAGATCTATCAAAATGAAGTTGCAAACGGCGCTACCTTACAATAAACTCATAGCGACGAGATTCTGCGCCGGAGTCCCCCCCAGTATGATATGAGATTGCAACGGAGTGGATTCGCCAATGGTCAATGCCCGTTACGCAGAAGATATGGTCACCGTGAAAACGTCCCTTTACGCATCGGCCTGTCCTCCGGACGAGGGTCCCGAGGAAGACTGGATTACGTCGTGTCTCCGGCTTGCGGAACAGTTGCGTCGGGAAGAGGGCTCGAGACAGGATACCCGGAACGATCCGAAGTATCAGCTGGTTCCCGTTGGCAAATCCTCCCGATCCGGCACCTGGTATATCCATTTTAAGGACCTGGACCATCAGCTGGACGTCCGGGTCCGACAGTTTCGCGTTGAACAGGATGAAGAGGATGCCATCAATCACCTTCTTTATCGGGCGCAGTCTCTGCTTGAATATTCCAATCCTCATTTTCCAGATACGTACGCTCTGATCCATCATCCTCCGTGGGTCAGCGTTTTCGGTTCCTATACGCAGGGCCTTCCCCTCAACGAGTGGCTGGAGCGGAACCCGGCTCCAGATCCCCTTGATTGCATGGATTGTGTTTACATTCTCGGGACAGCTTTAAAGGAAGCATCGTTTGAGAAGATTCATCACCTGAACCTGAAACCCACGAACACCATTATCACCAATTCGGGGCGAATCTGTTTGACCGATGCCTGTGTCCGCCGCCTGTACTCCCTTAT
>CAZSFH010000042.1:6947-8600 GCA_964606115.1 uncultured Planctomycetia bacterium
GAGCAGGACGAATGGTCCGAATGGATACCTCCGGAAATGGACGTGGATGCCGGCGCCGGCGACGCCCGGTCGGACATGTACCTGCTTGGACGGTTGCTGACGTACCTTCTAAGCGGTGGGTCGGAAACCAATCCGGAACACCTTTCCAGCGTTCAGGATGGAATCAAGGCATTTCTCCGTCGCTGTACGGAAGAAGACCCCGTCGAACGATTTTCCGGCTACACTTTTTTTCTGCGTTCTCTCTCCGATCTGATTCGCGATCTTGGAGGCGAAATCGACCCTGATCGCGACGCCGTGCTGGAACGAACAGGGCCGGACCGGAAATCACATGGATCCGACGAGCGGGAATAAATTCATCCCGGATTCATGACTTTTCGGGGGGGCCCGGTTGTCCGGAACGATTCAGAATGTATGCCCCCTCTGAAAAAAACGAAATGGAAAGACATGAAGGGCTGGAAACCTTCATTCCCGGTGTCTCCGCTCAATTTAGGTGAACGGGCGCCTGTCCGTGAATTTGATATCAAAGAATAATATCTATACAATGTAAACGCAATTTCTGTCGAGTGGGGTTTATATTATGGCCCGGCTTTTTGACCTGTCGATTGTTCACGGTTGATGAAGAAGCTGACGTCCGGGTACAACGCGGCGTAGCCTGACCAGAGACGACGCCTGGTTCGAGTGGTCTGAATCAATGTGGGAGTTTGCCCACATTTTTTATTTTCCCCCACTGGCGTCAATAAAAAGGTGGACTGCAATTGCTTGGGAGAACATTATGAACGGAGATATACTAAGATTTGTTGACGCGATTCACCGGGACAAGTCCATCGACAAATCCATCATTTTTCAAGGCATTGAAACCGCACTGGAAAAGGCTGCCCAGAAACAGCTTGACTCGGACGAGGAAGTCAACATTGACATTGACCAGGAAACCGGCGACATCTCCGCGACACGGAACGGCAGTCAGCTTGATCCGGAAATGCTCGGACGGATCGGGGCTCAGACCGCCCGGCAGGTCATGATTCAGAAAATTCGCGAGGCGGAGAGCGAAAGCCTGTACGAAGATTTTAAAGAGAAGGAAGGGGAGATTGTCAGCGGCTCGGTGTCCCGGTTCAGCGGCCCAAATATGCTGGTGACGATCGGCCAGGTTGAAGCGTTCTTTCCGAAGTCACAGCAGGTACCGGGAGAAAGTTATCAGGTGGGGGACCGTCTTCGGGCGCTGGTAAAAGACGTCGGCAAGAAGGGAAGCAAAATTATGGTTGAGCTTTCCCGGACGCATCCGGACTTCATCCGGCGCCTGTTCGAGCTGGAGGTTCCCGAAATTCAGGAGGGGATTATTGAAATCAGGAACGTCTCCAGCGAGCCCGGCAACCGGACGAAAGTCGCAGTGGCATCCAACGAGGAAGATGTGGATGCGGTGGGGGCGTGTGTCGGGGTGCGAGGCTCGCGCATTAAGGGCATCGTAGCCGAACTGAACGATGAACGGGTGGACATTATCGAATGGCACCCGGATGATGCACAGATGATTGAGAATTCCCTGAAGCCCGCGGACGTCGAACAGGTAAAACTGTTCGAGGAGGACAACCTTGCTCGGGTGATTGTAGAAGAGGATCAACTCTCGATCGCCATCGGGAAAGGCGGGCAAAACGTCCGGCT
>CAZSFH010000042.1:8610-15836 GCA_964606115.1 uncultured Planctomycetia bacterium
CGTGATGTCGGAGGAAGAGGAACGGGAGCTGCTCGAAGAGGAACAGAAGCTGGTTGACGAGGACACGGAAACCGAGGATCAGGAGATGGAAATCGACTCGGAGGATCGGGAGTCCGAGGTGGCCGACGAGACGGAAGAATCGGAAGAGGGGATCGACGACAAGGAGGAAGAACAGACCGGCGTTGAAACGGATAGCGATGAGGAAAAGTCGGAGGCGATCGGTTCGGACGGGGAAGACACGTTGGAACAGGAGAATATCGAAGACAGCGAAGATCAAGATGAACCAGATGAATCCCTGGAAGAACCCGCGGAGGCTGCAGAAGCGGAAGACGAACAAGCTGAGATGGAGGGGGAAGACGAAGAGGACGAGATGGTAGAGCCGGAGGGGAAAGACAAAACGGAAGACGAAGAGATCCGTAAGTCCGACGGTGTCGCGGACGCTTCGGAAGATGAAGCGGAGGATGTTGAAGAGCCGAGCTCCGAGGATTCCGGCGAACCCGTTGATCAGGACTAACACCACTCACCATATCATTATTTCATTCATCAAGCGGAACGTATCAGGATGCGTGGTTATGAACTTGCCGACAAACTGGACGTAGAGTACGGACAGCTCAAGGAACAGGCCGAAGAAGAAGGGCTGGAGCTGGGCCACCACATGAGCGACGTGGAAGAGGACGTGGCCGAGCGACTGATCGAGATTTTTGGAAACGGCTCCACGGAAGACGGTCAGGCCGTTTCGGATACCGAAAGCTCCACCACGACGGAAGAGCAACAGGAACCCGACGTGAAAGAAAAGGAAGGGGTGGATTCCGGGGAGGAGGAAGGAAGGGAGCAGTCCGAAGAGGAAGCGGCAGGCGGGGACGAAGATCGACAGAAACGTATGCGAAAAGCGGACCTCAAACGCAAGAAGGACGATCAAGGGACCTCCTCCGAAACGACCACGACAACCGAAACCCCGGCGCCGGACGATGCCGGTGAAGAGAAGGTCGAGCTGTCTCTCCCGCTCACGGTCCGCGACGTTTCGGAAGAACTCGGTATTCCGTCCAACGAGCTGATTATGCAGCTGATGCAGGAGGGGGTGCGAAAAACGATTAACGATCAGCTGGATCAGGAGGATCTGGATGCTCTCGCCAGTTCCGTAGATCAAAAGATCCGGGTTGTCGAGGAGAAGGAGCTGGAAGAAGAAGTGCTGGACGAGATTGAAGAGGAAGAGGCCGATCCGGATGAACTCGAGCCCCGGGCTCCGGTTGTGACGATTCTCGGGCACGTGGATCACGGGAAAACATCCATTCTCGACCGCATTCGGGAAACGCAGATCGCCGAGGGCGAGGCCGGGGGGATTACTCAGAAAGTGGGGGCGTCCCGCATCAAGCACGACGACGGTGAAATTATTTTTCTTGATACTCCGGGACACGAGGCCTTTACCTCCATGCGCGCTCGGGGAGCCAATGCGACGGACCTCGTGGTGCTCGTCGTGGCCGCGGACGACGGCGTGATGCCCCAGACCAAAGAGTCGGTCAGCCACGCTCGAGCCGCCGACGTTCCGATCGTCGTGGCCATCAATAAAATTGACAAACCAAACGCCGACGTGACCCGCACCCGACAGCAGGTGTCCGAACTGGATCTGATACCGGAAGACTGGGGGGGCGAAACGGTTTTCGTGAACACCTCCGCGGAAACCGGGGAGGGGATCGACGAACTGCTGGAGATGATCCTGCTGGAGTCCGAACTGATGGACCTGGCCGCCAATCCAGACAAGGATGCTCGCGGGGTCTGCATCGAATCGAAAATTGATGAGTATCAGGGAGTCACGACCACGCTTCTCGTTCAGGAAGGGACCCTTACGACGGGCGACGTGGTGCTCTGCGGTGCGACCTACGGACGAATCAAAGCACTGTTTGACGATCGTCAGAACAACATTGATGAAGCGGGGCCCTCCGATCCCACGGTGGTTCTCGGGTTGAATGACCCCCCCGAGGCCGGTGAACCGTTTTACGTTGTGGAAGACGAGCAAACGGCTCAGGAGATTGTCGAAGACCGGCAGGAAAAAAACCGGGAAAAAGAGCTTAAAGCACAGTCTCAGGAACAGAAGGCGAAGCTTGCCAACATTCTCGACGGCGAGAGTGAAGAGGAAAAATTTGTGGACATCGTTCTGAAAGCGGGTTCCCATGGGTCCGTCGAAGTGCTGGTCAACTCCCTCCAGGACATGCAGCGGGAAAACGCATCCGTGAATTTACTGCATCACGGAGTGGGAGATATTTCCGAGTCCGACGTCGTACTCGCCGAAGCCTCCAACGCCATTGTTCTTGGCTTTCAAACGGGCGTCGACTCACGGGCCCGAAAAATGGCGGAGCGAAAAGACATCGAGATTCGCACTTACGACGTGATTTACAACCTTTTGGAGGAGATGGAAAAGGCCCTTCTCGGCGTGCTGGAGCCGGAACAGGTGCGGGAGAAGATCGGTCAGCTGACGGTTAAGGAGGTGTTTGATATCACCGGCGTCGGCACGGTTGCCGGATGTTACGTGGCCGATGGGCGAATTACCCGGGACGCGATCGTTCAGGTGTATCGTGATGAAGAAATGGTTCACGAAGGCGAAGTGAGTTCCTTGAAACGGTTCCAGGAAGACCGTAGTGAAGTCAAGGAAGGATACGAGTGTGGGGTTTCCCTCAAGAACTTCTCCGACGTGAAGGTGGGGGACATCCTGCAGGCCTTCACGGAGGAAGAAGTGTTGAAAACTGTCGAGAATACCGGATAACACCGGTTCAGATTGCCCTCGGAACGGGGGCTGTTTTGTCAAAATCTGTGCACCGATCACGTTATGATCATCGGCACTGCGAGAATCACCCTGGCCCTGCCGGGTAGCCGAAGCCTGAAGCAGAAACGGGGTGTGGTTCAGAGCGTCAAGGATCGGATTCAGAACGAGTTCAATGTCTCGGTCTCGGAAGTGGACGGACATGAGCAGTACGGACAGTGCGTGATCGCCATCGCCTGTATTTCCAGAAACGGCGAACTTTTGCAGAAGACGTTTGATCGGCTCGGTGATTCGCTCGAAAAACGGCGGGATCTGGTTGTTCAGGCTTACGAAATCGAAATTGAAAGCTGATTGAAATCATGGGTGAGCAATATATTGCGTCCATCGAAAAACTCCTGAAGCGAAAGCTCGGGAAGTTGATACTGCAGAAAATGAATGACCCCCGGGTCAACATGGTAACCATCACCAAACTGGACGTCACCCCGGACCTGAAAGAATGTCGGGTCGGTATGACCGTGCTGGACCGGGAAAACCACGATGAAGAGGTGTTGCTGGACGTCATGCAGGACGCCCGGGGGTTTCTTCAATCGGAAATCGGCCGTACCACGGACATCAAGAATATCCCACAGCTTGAGTTTTATCTGGACGACTCCATCGATAAGTCCATCCGGATCAACGCCCTGATCGAGGAAGCCATCGAGGAAGATCGGAACATGATGGAGGAGGACGGGGCTCCGGACCCGGACGACAATCGAACCGACCCTTTCCCCTCCGGATAACCCGACATGACCTCCATCAAAGAGCGCTGGAAGCGGCAGCTTCGACCGGTCCGCATCGAACGAAACGTGTCTCAGTACTGCGATGGCTCGGTCGAGATTCAAACCGGTGATACAAAAGTAATCTGCGGCGCCCGTATTCAACATTACATTCCCAACTGGAAAGAATCGGAAGGCGGAGGGTGGGTTACGGCGGAATACGCCATGATTCCTTCCTCTTCACCTCGACGCCAGCGACGGGATCGTTTCGGTTACACCGACAAGCGGTCCCTCGAAATCGAACGGATGATCAGCCGTTCCCTGCGTGCCGCCGTGGACCTTGATATGATGGGGGAACGAACCGTTCGGGTCGACTGTGACGTCATCCAGGCCTCCGGCGGTACCCGCACCGCTTCGATCACCGGGGCCTGGGTTGCACTCCGGGACGCGTTTGAAAAAATGATGAATGAAAACATGCTGGTACAGAATCCTGTGATCGAACCGATGGCCGCCCTCAGCTGCGGGATCGTCGACGGCGACGTGACGGTAGATCTCAATTACGAACAGGACAAGCGCGCGGCCATCGACCTGAACGTCGCCATGACCGCCTCCGGCAAAATTGCCGAAATCCAGGGCACCGGCGAGGAACACACGTTTCCCGCCGACCGCCTGAACGAGATGATCGACGCTCTCACCCCCGCCATCGAAAAATTGACCGACCTCCAGGAACAATCCAGAAACAAATCCGTCGTCCGTTATACGCCGGAGGAGAACTGATTCCGTATGAGCAATTCCACCGAATCGGAAACCTCCTGGTCGATCGCTCATCTCGGTGATATGGAGCCCATTGATTGTCCGTGCGGCGAAGCAAGGCGTGCGTTCACGGACGACCCTGACGGCACGGCCTCCATTCATCTCGTGGACATTCACAGCGACGCGGAAACCCATTACCACAAAGAACACACGGAGATCTACCTGATCCTGGAGGGAGAAGGTCACCTTGAACTGGACGGCGAGAAGGTCCCGGTCCAACCGCTCGACGCGATCCTGATCAAACCCGGATGCCGCCACCGCGCCGTCGGGGACCTGACCATCATCAACATCCCCATTCCGGCCTTCGATCCCGAAGACGAATGGTTTGATTAACCGCCCCGGAACTGGATTTCCTTGAGCATGGAGGGGTTGTTGTATCTGAACCTTTCGTTTCCACGGATCCCATCTCTACGTACGGACCATGTGGTTGCTGAAAAACCCCCGGCTCCATTTCATTCCATCGGATGCGAACCCTGTGTCGTTTGCCACGGGGGCTTTTGTACTCCCCGGCGGGGGGGGTGGAAGATTGGTAGCCTCCGGTGGAGCAAAGCGGAACCGGGGGGAGAGGTCCTGCAAATACCCCCGAACCCCAGGACGGGGGGACAAATTTGAGACTTCTGGTGAAAGGGCAGGAATTTATCCAGGGAGACACGAAGTGCGTCTGTCGGAGAGGGACCCGGTCCCCACCGGGTACGGGGCGGATCGTTCATGAAACGCTTCATGCGAATGGACCTCTGGAACGATGAGGCGGATGGGGACCCTTCCGACCTCTTTCCACGCGTAAGACGGCTGCCCCGACGCGTCATTTTGTGATCCACCGCGATTCGCCGTAAAATGTACGTTCCGCGGGCCGTTTCCCGCCGCGCGTTTTTCGTGTTCCGTTCGGATGGTTTTTCCCGACCCTCAATGAATAAGATCAACGATTACTCCGTGGACGGACGCGGTGCCTCGGACAATCCGGAGAACCGGTTTCACGACATTCACTACGACCCGGATCCGGAGCACACCGACCTTGAGGAGCCGCCCGACCCGGACACGACCGTGATCCGGGAACGGCCGAAGTCGATTCTGACCACCAACGACAGCCCGGACGTCGGGTTCGAAACCAGCCTCAACCCGTACCGCGGCTGCGAACATGGCTGTGTCTACTGTTACGCCCGTCCGACGCATGAACTGCTGGACCTGTCCGCCGGACTCGATTTCGAATCCAAAATTATCGTCAAGGAAAACGCCCCCTCCCTGCTGAAAGAGGAACTGAAGGACCCCTCCTACGAACCGCAGGTCGTCTCCATCAGCGGCGTCACCGACCCGTACCAGCCCCTGGAGGAGGAGTTCGAACTGACCCGCGGTTGCCTGGAGGTTTTCGCGGAATGCAGGAATCCCGTCGGTATCGTCACGAAAAACGACCTTGTGCTGAGGGACCTCGATCTGCTGAAACCTCTGGCCGACGACGACGCGGTGGTGGTGAACGTGTCGGTGACGACCCTCAACCCGTCCCTGTGCGGGGTTATGGAACCTCGAACGAGCCGGCCTCACCGCCGTCTGAAAACCATCGAAAAACTGTCCAACGCCGGGATTCCCGTGAACGTCATGGTCGCTCCCGTCATTCCCGGACTCACCGACGAAGAGATTCCGGACATCCTCGCCGCCGCTTCGGACGCCGGAGCCCGATCGGCCGGATACGTCGTGCTCCGCCTCCCCCGGTCGGTCAAAGATCTGTTTCAGGACTGGCTCGACGAACACCTGCCGTCGAAAAAAAACAAGATTCTGAACCGCATCCGCGACATGCGGGATGGAGACCTCAACGACAGGTCGTTCCACAGCCGAATGAAAGGCGAGGGGATCTACGCGGAGCAGATTGAACGTCTGGTTGAAACCGGATGCCGGAACGCGGGATTGAACGAGGACCGACCCTCCCTGGACTCGTCGGCCTTTACCCCCCCGTCCGGCCCCCAGAAAAAACTGTTCTGAAATGAGAGCTCCGTCAGATCGGAAGTCGCACTTGAAGACCGGTCGCCGTTCATCGTATATTTGTTTGATTCGAATCGACAAGCGAAATCAAATTTCCTGTCCGACCAAACAGACATGAACGAACATGCTCACGGACCATCAAACGGACACGAGGGGGACGAGGATCCGCCGAGTCTGCTGATGTACATCGGAATCGTGACCGTGTCCCTGGCAGCCTTCTATGTGACGATGCTCTTGACCAAACTGGCTTATTAAGGTCCGGCTCCATGAGCTGGAGTCAGGCGGTCATCGGTTCGATCGTGCTCGTAAGCACCGGCTTCGCCCTTGGGATCCTGCTATTGCTTCGCATCCGCTCCAGTGCTCTTACCCTCCAGGAGGACGGGGTTGCGTGTGCGTTGATTCTTCTGATGGTCCTCTATCTCATAATCACCGGCGTTCGGACCTTCCGCGGGCGAAACTCCTCCATTCCGGAAAAGAGTGAGAGCGATCCGGACACGCCATCCGGTGAAGGTGGAGAGCCGCGAAGGTAAGGGATCGACAAAATCATCCTGGTCGTTCATCGATAGGAGGCTGCTGAAAAATCTTCGTAGCGTCAGCACATCGAAAAAAGCAGGCGTGACGGAATAGATCCTCCTCTTTCTTCTGAAATGGAGTTCTCCAGTCGAACTTCTTGCGTGCTTCGCCCGTTTTCACGTTAGCCGGGATCCGGTTCATCCGCCCGCTCCACGTCCCGTTTCCGGGATTCCCAGCCCCAGGCGTCGCGGCACATTTCCTCAAGTCCACGTTTTGCCTCCCATTCAAGCTCCGATTTTGCTTTTGAGGGATCGGCGTAACTGCAGGCCACGTCTCCATCACGACGCTCCGTTATTTCATAAGGAATCTCCACCCCCGTCACTTTTTCAAACGTCTCGATCATATCCAGTACGCTGTAT
>CAZSFH010000043.1:0-5985 GCA_964606115.1 uncultured Planctomycetia bacterium
GGAGGAAGGGGTCTGCGTCCTGTTCCCGCTTTCACGGAGAGACGGAGCTGTCCGGACCGGTAGAGTTTTGCCACTTTTTGGATGTTGGGAATCCGTCGGTGTTCCCGGTACAGTGTTCCTTTTCCTTCGATGGGAGTGGGAAGGGACAATCCCGTATTCACCCGGGTGGAAAACCGATATCGGCCCTGTTTGATCCTTTCGATGAAAAAGCCGTTCTCGGACGGTACAGAGGAATCGTTGGTGCTCCGGGCGGGTCGGGAACGGGAGGAGGTTGAGCGGATTTCCGATTCTGGATTGTCGTTACGGGAGGAATGCGTGCTGGATGCGGACACATGAGTATCATCCGACGGCTCTGGGCCTTCATTTGAATGAACCAGGAGAGCGGTCACAACGACGACCGGCGAGGCGGCGGCGATCAGGTAAAGGAACCACCGAACGATAGTGAAGGTTTTCTGATCGTCCGAAAATGTTGGATGTTGAACCATGCGTATTGGAAGGGTCGTGCATTACGGGTTGTCCGAATCACTGGAAGAGTGGTTGTCCAGAATTTCAACAAGCTTCTTTCTTTTCTTGTACAGTTTTTCGTAGGTTTCCTGAAGTCGATCTCGTTTCTCCGCCAGTTTGTCCTTAAACTTTTCCTGAAACGCTTTTCCGGTTTCACTGGATCGAGCCAGTTCGAACGTTCGGTCTCTTAGTTCTTTCTGGTCCCGGGTGAACCGGTCGAGCAGCTCCATGAAATCGGAGATTTTTTTGATCAGCTCTCCGAGCGTGAGTTTCTCTTCCTTCGATTGGTCCTCACCGCTCTTCTCCGGTTTGTCGGTGTCTTTGTTTTGTTCCTTTTCATCCGACCCGTCGCCGTCCTGATCCGAATTTTGTTTTTTCTTTTTTCGGCTCTTGTGCTGTTCGATCAGGTGGTCGGCGAGGCGGCTCAGCGTTTTTTGGGGGAACTGATCAAGTTGACTTATGAGATCTGACAGGTTGAGTCGATTTTGCAGCCGTCCCCGAATATACTCAATCAGGGCCTTCATCGTTGAGAATCGAGAGCTCGAGGTTTTCTTCGGTTGCTCTGAATGTTTTGTGTTCTCCTCTTTTGTTTCCTTCTTTTGTGAATGAAATCGTTTCAGCTGGTTGATCGAGCGGTTCAGAATGACGAAGTGACCGAGGATTTTCGCGGCTTTGTTCCCGAGTAGAGAGTGCGACTTGGATAAATAGATTTTCCCGAGTTCCTGCGTCCTCTTCCGGGTCCGTTTGAGACTTGAAAAAATGGATTCTTTTCGAAATTTCTGGAGTTGAACGTAGATTTTTTTGATGCGGAGGCCTTCCTGAAACCACTTTTTTCCTTCCGCAATCACGTTTGTTCGATTGCGATACAACAGGAGAAATCGGTTGACCGTTTTTCGTTGCCGGTCCCAGTCCGTTTCGAACGTGGACCAGAACTGGTTCCAGTTTTTACGTGAGGCGTCCAGCGCGTCCTGGAGGGTTTTTTCTGATTTCTGCTGATGGTCGTCCTGTTGATCGGCGTCTTCCTGATCTTCTGTTTCGCTTTTCGCTTTCTGTATGCGATCAAGCTGATCCAGAAACCGGCTTACCAGCGTCCAGAAGCTGTCCCACAGTTTGTTTTCGGTTTCCATCAGTTTTTTCTGGCCGAGGACCTGCAGAAGACCAAACGAGTTCAGTTTTCCTTCCAGTTTGATGAGGTATCGTTCCCGCAGTGAACCGGATCCGCCTGATACGCGGCTTTTTGAGCTCGCGCCGGAGATGGTGCGACCCCGGGATCGACGCCGGTTTTTCTGCGAACGGTCAACCTCGTTTTTCAGTGTTTTCTCGATGTATTTGTCCAGAAGCTGTTCCAGGTGCTGGAGTTGCTTCAGCATTTTTTTAACTTCTTGGGCCGGCGGGTCGATCCGGGTCAGACGGGTATTAATTTCTTCGATCCGGGAGCGTTTATTCAGAATCTTCTGTTTGACGTCATTGATCTGATTCGTAGAAGCGTCCTGGTCCCGGTAACGCTCCAGTGTTTTCAGGAGAGGCTCGACGTCCTGATAAAGATTTTTCAGATCAAGAATCACCTCCCGGATCTGCTCCGCGGGGAAGTGCCCTGCGGAACGTTCATTTTCATTCTGCGATACGGCCATTCGGGGTAACAGAAGAAGAGTGACCGCGGCCACCAAAAGCATGCCGGACCGGATCGGTGTGAGTAGAAACGAAGGGGATCGTCGGGTCATGGAGCGTTCATTCGAGTTTATGGAGTATAATAAGAGATTTGACCGTAGCCCGTTGCAGTCGAGCCCGAGTACATGATGGTAAGGTCTTCAAAAAAGGGCGTAATATTTATTGGTGTGGAGTAATTCTGGGGCGTAATTCGGTACATCAGGTCGTCTCCCGGGCCGAGTTGAAGACGGGTGCCGGAGGAGGTCAGTTCTTCGGGTTGAACCGGTTCGCCAAGCCAGCGGCTGTTCGGGGCCGCGGGAGACGAATAGCTGCGGGTCGGCCAGGAGCCTCCTTCGCTTTTGAACTCCAGTTTAAAGTAAGGTCGATCCGAATCATTGAGATCGTCACCGCTGTTGAGATTTCCCTGCATGGTGTAGTCCCGGCCATTTGAATCGTCCATCGGTCGATACTGGGTATGAGCCACTTTGAGAATGTTGATCGTTTCGTCCTGTCCTCCCACCAGGAGCCGCTGGTCCACCTTCGCGTATTCATTAAAACGGTCCGGAGCATTATTTCCATTCGTGTCCCAGTACGTACCGCTCCGGAGTGGATCTCCGGAGAAGGAGTGATCGTGGGTTGAGCCACGGTGAAACCGGCCGATATGTTCCGCGAAGGGAGAAAAGGACACGGTGGACGGATCCACGTAGCGACCTTCGTAGTAAGCTTCAAAGGGGCCGGATCCCCCGGGATGATCGTTCGTAAACAGAAGTTCGTCCACCGTGCCTCCAATAAATCCGTCGTCGTAAAACCTCGCCCAGTTGTACCGGACCTTTTGATTTCCGTTCAGGGTGTATTCGCCGTAATGTTTCGTTCGTCGTGCAAGGTTACTTCCGAACTGGCCGATCTGTCCGAAGTGTTTGTACGTCCAGTGCTGCAGGTACCACCAGGCGGTCATCCGTTCCGAGGACGGTCCACTTCCTCCTTCCCAGACGACGTGTTCGGCGTACAGCAAAAAGGGAGGCTGAAACTGCCCGGTGTTCGGATTGATGTTTCCCATGTACAGATCCGTTTTGTCCTTTTTCACGCCGTTCACGGAGATGTGGGGAACGACCCAGGCCTGTGCGCGCCGGGAAGAGGTGGTGGAGTTTCCCGCGGAAGCTCTCGTGCCGACGTTGAAAATGTTTTTATCCACTGCCTCGGGAACCTGGACGATCGGGAGCCAGTCCTCCCGGGCATCGTTCGTGATTTCGTTTGCGTAATTGGGACTGGACAGGGGTTGTGTTATGCGGAACGACGTGTTGTCGTAATAGTCCCAGGGCACGAAAATCGGATAACTCGTTCCGCAGCCAACCCCGTCGGTGCAGGCCGACGAGTCACCGCGAAAGTGATACATGTCGCGGATATCCCATTCCAGCGTCACGTGCGTCCATTTGCCCGGAATCGGTTTTGTGCTGGGGGTCGTGGCGTTGAGGGTTGCTATGCTTTCACCGGGTGAGAAACAGGAACCAACGCACATCTGCCCCACGTCGTCTCCGGATCCATCGCCGTTTGGATCGCGTATTTCATCGTACGGGGAGTCGCCTCCCTGTTTGCGAGGATTGGAAGTGCTCCAGTCGTAGATATTCCAGCCGGCGGTCTGTATTGAACCCGTATTTCCCCACTGGTTACCATTAAAGAGGCCGGTACGCTTTGTCCGCCAGTCGGTGGTGACGGGCGGGGACATAAACGGATCCACGTTTTTCCGCAAGCCGACGTCCATGTCCATAAAGGCTTCCTGACTGATCTTGAAGACCCATCTTGACGGATCCGAACTGCCCGCTGGTTCTTTTATGTAAAAGGCTCGGAAATACCAGCCGTGGGAAAAGCCGAGGGAAAACTCGGTGTCGGTGTATCCCGGCGTTCCACCGTGTCCCGTGTTGTCGAAGAACTTGTGGTATCCAACGTATTCACGCTCATCGATTGCCTGTATTCCGTCACCGTCAAGGGCACCGTGCCGGCGATAAAAGGCTCTCGGTTGCTGCCACGTGTGGACCATCCCCCCCCAGACCCACGATCGAAAACCGATATCGTCTCCGTTTTGATCCGTTCCTCCCAGCGCTTCAAATGACTTCCTTCCTCCCGTTGATCCGGGGACGGGAAAGCCATAGCCCTGATTGAATTGTATCCCCGGATAAGCCGTCAGACAGCCGGATTCCATGGAGAGCCGGGCAATCGTTCCCTGTCCATTCCTGTATTTTTCACGGGAGTAACCGTCCATATAATCGCAGTCATACCCGGCCCATCGCTGCGTGTCGTCGACCGGAGGACGGGCCACCCCGGTGGCCGGGTCGGTTGCTCCACTTGCCCGTTCGTACCGCAGGTTTCTTCCGGCGTCGGTTGCCTGAACCGGATCCCATGGGGGATACGAGGTGTCGTCGCCGTCGTTAAGCTTCCAGTCGTAATTGGATTGCTGCGTGTATCCGTGAAAATCCTCGATTCCATCGGTTTCCTGATCGGGATGGCTTCCCTGAAAATTATCGTCATGATACAGGGCATCCTCGTATTTATGGGGACCCAGGTATTCGATCGGATCCACGCCGCTTGACAGTGTCATGATCCAGTGACTCCAGAGCGGGAAGATAATGCGGGTGGAATCCCGTTCGGGGGTACCGGCCCCGGTCGCGCTGAAGGTTGCCGCCCGGGGTTTCCACCAGAACTCCACGTGTCCGAAGGCCCACTCCTGATTTCTCGAGCCCAGGTTGTTTTCATTATCCACCATCCGGGTGGGAATGACATTCGGGGCCGTCCGCTGTTCGTTGGGACTGATCGTTCCCGAACCGGGGGCCGGACAACCGGAGAGATGATCGCAGTCCCAGTTCGTGGTGAGGAATCGAATCGATCGATATCGTTCGGAGGTCATCAGCGCTCCGTCGGGGGTGACGTCCGCGTAGTTGTAGGGATCCTCGGCCGGTTGAAGGTCGTCGGGTGGATTAAAGTCGGACTCATCCCAGGGATAATCGGTGGTTCCGTCACCGTCGCAGTCTTCCCTCGAATTCCATTTGCCCCCCACGAGACCGAAATTTTCTCCGCAGTCATCGCTGACGTCGTTGTACTCCCGGGTCATAAAGGGGAAGGGAAAGTGAGGATCGTTTTCACCGCCCGGCTGTAAGTCCCCGTAGCCTCCGAATTCAGGGGCTCCCGTCCCCTGCTCTTCATTTTCGACCGTAAACTCCGCTTCATCTTCGCTGTCATCGTACTTTCCCCGTGTGCTGTCGTCTGGATCGTCGGGAAAACCGAAATGCCAGTCCACGAACAGGTCTTCGTCCGCGATCGGCGGGATAAAGGTTTTGGTGCTGATCGCGAGCTGGCCCCCCAGGCCGGAGCCGGTATTGGTGCGTTCCAGGACCGTGTCCGTGCCCGCGCTGTGGACGTTTTCCGGATACGAACTGATATTTGCGGAGAACGGGTCCTTGTTGACCTCGAAATCCGCCTGCGTCGTGTGCTTTGCGATGGCCAGTTTGTAAACGCCCGAGATCGAGGATTCCGCCTTGATCGTGCCGTCCGGTCCCAGTACCTGCCCGTACGACTTGGCCCGGAAGTGAACCGGGGGCAGCATGGTGTACTCCGTCGTGTAATACAGGAAATCCGTTTTATCGATGGTGACCCGGTTTCCCTGCCAGGAGCAGGGGGAGCAGGAAGGGTCCGCCCCGTCCGACACCCAGGTCCACTGACCGTTGGTGTTCCAGTTAAACTTTCCAAAGTGCGTGTTCGGATTAAAATGAGCTTTCAGTAGATACCCAATGTCATTCGAAACGCCGATGCCGTTTCCGTCTCCGTCCGAGTCGACGATCCATT
>CAZSFH010000043.1:5995-7643 GCA_964606115.1 uncultured Planctomycetia bacterium
AACGCTTCGAATTCCGGCCAGGTTCGGAAATCCTCGACCTGATAATTGCTGTTCCCCCGGAATTCGATCGGCAGGTTTCCTTCCCGGTATTGTTTCATCAGAAGGGCAATTTGCCGTGCCAGCGTCTCGCCGATTCCCCGGCCACCGCGTGTGGACGGATCCGTGTACGCACCGCCCGGCTGCGGAAGGACCCGGGTCTGAAACATCGGGTTGAACCACCGGGTCTCAATGTACGGCTGAGAGCCGGGATTCACCTCGTCAACCGATTTCTGGGTGACCTCGAACACCCGGGCTTCCAGTCCCTCCAGCGTCGTTTTCAGAACCGCCGTCGTCGCGGAATTGACGTGTACCGGCACCCGCGGTTGGACACGATAGTTGAAGTTGTACCGGAAGGCCCCGTACGGAGCGTCCGCACTCTTGTCCCCGGGATGCGCCGACTCTCCGATTCCCCCGGCGTTATCCACCCACCGGATGACTTCCGTGTGCGTCATTTGAGCGGCGGAGTTGGTGTCGGCATTGATCTCGGCCGGACCCCGGATGGCCTTTGGCTCTCCCGGGGACCGATCGGAAAGCGGGTACGCCTCCCGCAGACTTCCGTCTCCGTGCTCGTCCCGGCAGTTGCCGGCCGTGGGATAGGGATCCGGGTTCGAACCACAATTTCCGCTTTCGTCGAACGTCAGGTCCGAGTTCTGGGGTTTGGGGCGGATCGTGGATCGGTTGACCGTCGCATTCCCCTGGACCACAAGAAAGGGGGACAGCGCGTCGAACTGACTTGCCGTCAGCGGTCCCTGGGGGGCCTTTAGTTCGTTCACGGCGTTGTACCCGCCCTGTAATTTATATGTTTCCAGGTCGAGAACCACCGTGGGCCGATCCGCTCCGGTCGTTGCGACCGACCGCTCGTCGGGAATTCCGTCCCCGTTCGTATCCGTTTCGCTCACCTCCATGTTGCGAAACGTGCCCACCAGAGCCGTGCCGGGGGTTCCGGAACAGGATCCCAGGTTCTTGCAGAGGTTGTCGAGCATCGTGCCCAGGTTCGGATTCAGGCTGTTTACGTTGATGCCCTGAATCGACTCCACGCTCACCGAATACGTGTCCATTCCCTTTCCCGCATAACTGGAGGGAAGTGCTTCTGTGTACCCACGGTAAACGGTTTGACCCCCGTCGCGTACTTCGATCAGATTTGGTTGACCGTCCGAGGGGCGGGTGGAAGCAAAGCTGGGGCGCAGCGCATATTTCGGATCCAGGTTGACGGGGGCGGGGGTCCGTTCGAATTGTCCGTTTCCATTTCCATTGATCCGTTCGTCTCCGGCGGCCACCCCGCCGTTGACCGTCGGTTCCCCGCTCAGATTGGTGATACTACCGTCGGCGTCCCAGTCTTCGCCGTGATAGGCAGCGGCTTGTGACCGGAGGCTGGATTCACGACTTTTGATATGTTCGAGGCCCGAGAAAGCCAGGATCCGGGCCTGGATTTTATCCGAGTACGCCTGACTGCTCTGGCGTTCAGAGGTGGAAATGTTCAGCAGCGCCACGCCGAGCACCAGCATGACGAACAGTACCGCCAGAGCGACAATCAGGGCGGATCCCGAACGAGCATCCGGAGAACGGTCCGTTTCTTTTCGATCAGCTGAATTCATTATGGCTCGAAAAT
>CAZSFH010000043.1:7743-15730 GCA_964606115.1 uncultured Planctomycetia bacterium
GTCACGTCAGGACGCTTGAGATCGTTTCATATAGGGTCTTCTTGTCGAACGGTTTTTTGATAAACGCGTCGGCTCCCGCCTTAAAACTGTCCGATTCGGTTTTTTTCATTGCCTGTGCTGTTTGCATGATGATGGGGACCGACTCCAGGTCTTCTTCCTTTTCCCGCTTCCGGATTATCTGCAGAGCTTCCAGTCCGTTCAGTTCGGGCATGTCCTGGTCCATTAACAGCACGTCCGGACAATTCTGAAAACGGTGCTGGACGGCCTTCCGGCCGTTGGGAACGATGGTGACGCATTCTGCGATCGGATCGAGATAACGCTGCAGAATCTCTCGGGAGCTGGGCTCGTCTTCCGCGACAAGGATGTTTTTCACAGTACATTCCAGGTGCTCCCGGCTCGGATGACTTTGGTTGGTCTCGGGTGAGGCGGAGGACTGGACGATGGAACGTATTGAATCCTTCAGAACGCTCTTCTCGATCGGTTTTTCCAGAACACCGGCGATGTTGATGTCGGGGAGGTCGTCCCGGATCTGATCCGCTGATTTTCCCGAGAGCAGATAGATACGTTCCGGGTCAACGTTCGAACTGGGAGCGTCGGTTTGTTTGAGAACGTCGAACCCGCTCCCATCGGGCATCTGGACGTCCAGGAAGACCACGTCAAAAGGTTCCGCAGGTTCGGAGCCGGTCAGCAGGTCAAGGGCTTCTGAACAGCTTTTTGCGGTTGAGGTGATGGCGCTTTCCTCCTCAAGGAGCCGGGTGAGAAGAGAGCGAATTGGACGGGAATCGTCCACCACCAGCACGTGGATGCCCTCGAGAGAAAAGGGTTCGGGAACGGCTTCCGGTTCGTCCTCGGGAGGCTCGGCAGCGTCGGTTGTGATGTGGAAGGTGAAGGTGGATCCTTCTCCGGGTTCGCTGTCGACCGAAATGTCTCCCTCCATCAGATAAACCAGTTCCTGAGTGATCGAAAGACCGAGCCCGGCCCCGGATTTTGAAACAAGACCCGCGTCCCGGTCCTTTTCCCGTTCCTGAAAAATCGCTTCCTGTTGCTCCGGCGAAATGCCCGGGCCGGTGTCGGAGACCCGAACCTGAAGGTTTCCTTCTCGGTCTTCTGTTTCATGGTAATCTACAAGAACGTCCACCCGTCCCTCCTCGGTAAACTTGAGGGCGTTTCCGACGAGATTGATGAGAATCTGTTTGAGGCGATCCGGATCAACGAGAAGAAATTCGGGCACCCGATCGTCCAACTCCAGGGAAAGCGTTACGTTCGTATTCCGTGAAATGGGACGAAAGAGGGAAATGACGTCCTCAAACAGGGACCGAATGGGCGTGGGTTTCTCGTGCAGCTTCAGTTTCCCGTGTTCAATCTGATCCAGATCGAGAATATCGTTGGTCAGGTGAAGCATCGATCGACCCGCCGCGGCAATTCGTTCCAGCTCACGCCGCTGTTCGGGAGATAGATCCGTTTCCTGGAGAAGATCCGTGTGTCCGAGGATGGCGGTGAGGGGGGTGCGGAGGTCGTGAGTGGTGCGGGCGACGAAGTCGGATTTGAGCTTGTTGATGCGCTCTGTCTCGGCGATTTGTTTCTGAAGGTTCTGTTCCTGTTCGACCTGTTCCGTGATGTCCTCCGCGATGCCGGCGACGAGGGTCACCTGACCGTCTTCCTGGACCGGATATGCGCGGTCCTGCACCCAGACCCATTCATCTTCCACGTTCATTCGATATTTCACCTCAAACCCTTCCGAGAGCTGATTTTGAAACAGCTGTCGGACCCGGTCCCGATCCTCCGGATGAATTCGATTCAGCAGTTTTTGATACCCTTCTGCCAGAACGTCACAGGAAAGACCATACACCTGATTGCAATCTTCACTCAGGTATACGTAACGATCCTGCTCGGGGTCGTACAGCCAGAAGATCACCCCGACCGTCTCGGCGAGCTGTCGAAACCGTTCCTCACGTCGTCTGGTTTCCTGGAGCTCCTGCCGCTGCTTTTCCTCGTCCGAGATATCCCGATACGAGACGAAAATGCGGGACCAGTCGGTTTCGTGCCCAGGAACGATCTGGGTGTCGCGGAGAATATGCCGTCTTTCGCCATCAAACCTCCGGATGGCTGTTTTGGAGGAATACGATGTTTGTCCGGAAAGGAGGGTGATGAATTCGTTTTTAACGACCTCGAGCAGATCATCCGTTGCGAGGTGATTGAATTTTTCGAAAAGTTGCTGTTTACTTTCCGCGCCGGTGATATCGAGCAGGGTCTCGTTCGGGAGGAGGATTTCGATACGGTCCAGGGCTTTTTTGAGCTCTTCGGGATGTGCATCAAGGTATGCCTCCAGATCATCCACGTCCTCCGCCCGTTTCAGCTTCTCAAGATAAGTGCGCGCCCCGGACCAGTCCTCCTCCCAGAGACCGATCGGCGCGTTCTCGAAAATTGTGCGGAACCGTTTCTCCTGAACTTCCAGCGCTTTTTTCTGCTCCTCTCGGGCCGTGACGTCCCGTCCTTCCAGGACGAGGTAAATCAGGTCATCCTGTTCATCCGTAATGGGGCTCAAACCCAGATCAATGATCCGTTCCCCGCCGTCCGATGGGCAAATCGACGCCCGGAACCGAGTTAAGATCCCTTCTTGTGCGGAGGACAGGGCCTTTTCGGCATCCTCACGATCTTCCGGGCTCGCCCACCAGTCAAGGTCGGTGAGCGGCTGCCCGACAAGCTCTTCTTCCGGCACGCCCAGCGCGTTTAAAATCGATTTGTTCTGATCGAGCATCCGGCCCCTGGGGTCGAGCAGGGCGATGAACGATTGAGTGGAATTGAAGATGGCTCGCATGCGTCGCCGGCTCCACTCGAGTCTCGACAGGTCGCGGGTAAACGACAGGACGGCGTCATGGCCCTGGTAATCGATTCGGGTCTGGCTGATCTCGACCGGAACCCGCGTTCCGTCGGACCGCATGTGTTCGGTTTTAAAGAGACGCGTCCCGTGTTTCTCGAGACGCTGTCGGATAATGGACGCCGACGGGTTCTCCCGGCGTTCCGGGGGTAAAATCCGTTCGACGGATTTACCGATCAAATCATCGGGATCGTACCCGAGGTGGTTGGCGGCGGCCGGATTGAGATCGAGTATGTCGTCGTCGAGGGACGTGATCACCATCGGTTCGTCAGCTTCTTCATAAATCGTCCGAAATCGTCGTTCCTTCTCGGCGAGGGATTTCTCCATCCGTTTTCGATCCGTGATGTCAATCAGGATGCCGGACCAGACCACGGCTCCATCCTCCTGTGTCTCGGGTGTCGAGGATCCAAGGACCCATTTCGTCCGGCCGTCCGGGAGTTGAAACCGGTACTCCTGCGACCAGTCCGAGGGCGGATCCTGAGCCTCCTCAATTGAGTTTAACAAATGCTCCTGATCGTCGGGATGAATATTCCGAAGGGCATTCTCAAAGTCCGCGGTTGCTTCATCCGCAGTCACCCCCGCCAGCTCATGGTATCCCTCGCTGATGTACGGGAAGGAGTACGTTCCGTCGGGATCCACTTTGAACTGGTAGGTAACCCCGGGCATCTGGTCGTTCACGGATTCCAGAAAATCGGCCCACTCCTGCGCTTCTCGCCGGGCTTTTTTCAGTTTGGTCACATCACGGGCCGCCGAGACAATGCGGGTGCGGTCCTCGAACTCCACGTAATCCGCATGGACTTCCACGGGCAGAGTCGTCCCGTCTTTTCGCACATGTTCGGTTTCGATGGTAAGGGGTCCTTGAGCTTCGAGCCGTTCCCGAAGTTCCTCCCATGAAACGTTGTCCTCAACATGTTGGGAAATATCCTTGACGCGAAGCGACAGCAGTTCGTCACGCTCGTATCCAAGAGTCGTTTCGGCCGTTCGGTTGGCGTCCAGGATCCGCCCGTCGTCCGGGTTCAGGATATATAATTCGTCCGGGCTTTCGTCGATGGTTTCCCGGAAGACCTGGAGCTGCTGCTTGGCTCGCTTTTCCTCCGTGATGTCATGCTGGAAGCCGATAAAGTGAGTCACCTCGCCGTCTTCATCCCGAAGGGGGGCGATGAGCAGCCGGTTCCAGAACATGGTGCCGTCCTTGCGATAATTACGAAGTTCCACGGTGAGTTCTCGCTCTTCCCGAACGGCTTTCCGGAGCTCTTCAACGGGTTCTTCGCGGGTTTCCGGTCCCTGCAGAAAACGGCAATTTCGTCCGATGATCTCCTCCTGCTCGTACCCCGTGAGCTGTTCGAACCCTTTGTTGGCGTAGAATATGGGATTGTCGTCCCGGCTTTGATCGGTCATCAGGATACCGAGCGGGGCCGAGTCCATGGCCTGGCTTTTAAGGCGGTGATTTTGCTGGATCTCCTTCTGGTCAGTGATATCCTCCTGAAGGGAAACGTATGCCCAAACGTCTCCCTGGGTGGTCCGGACCGGCGCAATCGTCTGCCTCGTCCAGTATAAATTCCCGTTTTTCGCCTCGTTCAGGATTTGACCATGCCAGACGTCACCGCTGGAGATGGTCTCCCAGAGATCCCGGAAGAACGCGTCGTCGTGCTCACCGCTGTGGAGGAGCTCCGGGGTGTTGCCGATCGCTTCCTTCCGATCGTATCCGGACATGTTTTCGAATGCGTCGTTGACGAAGGTGATGGTTCCATCCGGGTCGGTAACCATGACCGCGTGACCCGACGCTTCGAGGATATGCCGAAATTGCCCCGTTTCCCGTTCCATAAGGTCGGTGGTGGAAAGGGGGCGGGACTGGCCGAGGATGGATTTTACGTGACCGTTCTCGATGATCGGTGTGAGGTCCGTTTCCCAGATACCCGATCTGGCGGGGAACTTTAGTGTTTCCTGGTACATGATCGTGTCTTTTTGTTCGACACACTCACGGTATTTCGAAACCAGGTGATCCGCTATGTTCGAATCAAACAGATCTCCGGGTGTACGGCCGGCGACCTGTTCGGTGGTCAATCCGGTGAGCCGTTCGTGGGTGTCGTTGAGTTTCCGGAACGTGAAGTTTGGTGGGTTTTCCGTGTGTTCGACATTGAGTAGAAACAGGGCCTGCGGGAAGGAATTGAAGACTTCTTCAAAAGTCGATGTGGGGTCATCGGGTGAGCCGGATTGCTCCCGTTTCTGCTGTCCCGCTTTTTTTTCTTTGCGCAAGCGACGGACGGTTTCTTCCAGTTCCTCCCGGGAAAGGTCCGAAAGATTCAGCTCCTGCTTCCGGGGATTCGAACCAGATTTGCTCATCTTTTGATAACCCTCTATCTGAATAGGAACGTCTCTTTATCTTATCGTATTTCTCCCTGGGGGAATTGCAGTGATCGTGGGGTGGGGAGAATGAAAGTGAAATTAATTTTCCTCGATCACTGAGAACGGGCACGGACATACCACAAGAATTTAGTTTAACATACAATGAAAATTTCGCAAATATTTGCAAAAAGAACCCGCTGTGAAACCCGGGATTTCCTGTTGGACGCTCCACTGCCAGGAATCGTCAATTCTTCGTTATCTTGATCCGAAGATAGTAAATATCCGCCTGTTCATGTCCCTTCATCCTGGCGCGTTCCGCGAACGTGACGAGATATTCGTTCTCATTGATGGGGGCGATAGTCGGATACCCATAAAGCGAATTGTTCAGTGGCCGGGCGATGTTCCAGTCCTTTCTCGCCCAGGGGCGTAGAAGTTTCTCCTGCAGGGTCCAGCCCTGCGGATCGTTTACGATCTCTCCCGGCCGGGCGGTATAAATATAAAGATGCTGATCGTCGTTGGGTTTGGTGTAACGCGTACTGGTCAGGGCGATGAGCAGGTTTCTTGAAGCGTCGTAGATCAGCTGGGGAGCACATCCCCAGTGGTTGTTCGGGGGGATATTCGTTTGTCGGGGTTCCGACCAGGATTTGCCGTTGTCCGTGCTGACGACCTGGAGAAGAGGATGTCCCATTTTTCGTTTCGTCTGGTCCCGGATCAGCGCCACGATACGGTTGTCTCCCGCCCACGCACCGGCGATCTCGGAGAGTTTGACCTCCGAACGTTCAACGACGGTCCGTCGATTGGTCCAGGCGGATCCGTCTTTGCTCAGGAGCATCGACGTGCTGTACGTTTCCTGTTCCGGGTGATGGTACGCATACTGCATTTGAGCGTACCGTTCTTCTCCGGGCAAATAAAACATCTGACCGGTTCCGGCGATTCCGAGCAACGCATCGCTTTGATGTGGATCGGACCATGATTCCCCGTCATCGTCGGAATACATAAAAAATCGATCTCGAGTTTTCCGGCCGTCGTAATGCCGAAAAAACAGGACCATCCGTCCCTCGCGGGTGACACCCCCATGAATATTTCGATCATCGTACGGTTGGCTGTTATAGAGTGATTCGGGTTCGGACCAGGAATCCGCTTCTGGATCGTATATGGAGGTGGCAATGTACGCGTCCGTTCCGACGTGATCGCCTTCCATGCCGGGGTCCAGCCGGAACACAAGTCGGATCCGCCCGTCTTTCATGGGCAATAACACCCCCTCCGACATGTGATCGTCCCCGAACAGGGCTTCGGACGGTTCGGACGTGGTCAGCTCGGGGTGTTCGCCCGTCTGTGCAGAACCGCTGAGTGCCGTGAAAGCGAATAGAACGAGCACGCCGAGCAACAACCGCGCATCGATCGGAGGTTTCATCATGGTCTGGATGTTAACTCTGGAATCAGGTAATAAACGGTGGTGAAGGAAACGTCGTTTCGTGTTTTCTTCGACCATTTGTATTGATGGTAACATTACAGGTGCTGAAACTCCATCGAAACGGGGATG
Organism: uncultured Planctomycetia bacterium; assembly: GCA_964606115.1. GTDB lineage: Bacteria > Planctomycetota > MHYJ01 > CAYXQY01 > CAYXQY01 > CAYXQY01. The sequence goes on from CAZSFH010000043.1 coordinate 14,511, forward strand.
ATTACGGCAGCGTCAAATTCTGATCGGTGACCCTCTCGAAAATGGACCATGGTCGGACGCCTTTCGAAAAAAATTCCTCATTCACGTACCATAGATAGACCGGTCGAGTATTTCCAGCGTATTCGACGCTTTTCGTACGATCTAATTTGAGCGATAACCACAGGGACGAAGGCGTCCAGGCTGTATCATTTCGTAATTGATGCAGAAGATTCAAAGGTGGAGCGAATGTTTCACGTGACAACGCGAAAACGGCGCACGCTTCGGGTCTTCAACGTCATGTTCGGAAACCTTCTCCGGGTTTCTTCTGAGGTCCGGGTCCTCATTCTCCTGGGTCTCCTGTTGAGTCTGTTCGGATGTCAGTTCACCGGGGAGGTCGAGAAAAAAACAGACCGGCAGGAACACATTCGTCGTCCGCACCTGTTTCTCACGACGGGAGCACATCCGGATCTCAAGAGCGTGGAGCAGTTCCGTCAGGCGATCCGAAAAAAACCGTTAGCGCCGCTCTGGCAAAAACAGCTCAAAAAGGCACGGCGCCAGGCCCACCTCCCGCCGTACACGGTGGACACCGAGGCGGACTGGCGCGCCCGCCGCCACCTGGAACGACGAAACCGGGATTATGAACTGGTCTCACGGACCGGAAGGCGTTTGATCCGCGGAGCACTGGCCTATCTGATGACCGGAAAACAGCGGTTTCGAACGGACGTCCTCGAGCAGCTCAGGGCGGTGTTCGATGAAGAACGATGGCCGAACTGGGTGGATCTGGCCCATTATGAAGACGGCGAGCCCGTTGCGTCTCTCCGGACGGGCATGTTGTCCGGCGCGATTGGCATCACGTACGACTGGATGTACAAATCGCTGACCCCGGAACAGCGGGATTGGATCGCCGAAGGTTTGATCCGACGCGGAATGGAGCCGATCAGGAAGGCCGTAAAGAACGGTGCATGGTGGGCGGACGCACACAACAACTGGACGACCGTGATCATGGGAGGAGCCGGGCTGGCGGGGATGGCACTCGGGGACCGATACCGGCACGCGGCGGAACTGGTTAAGAAGACGAATACCTCCTTCGAGCGATATACATTAGCGTTCGGTCCAGAGGGGGAGTGGAATGAAGGGGTCGGGTATTCCGGCGCCATGAATCGTCCCGTCAAGTATTTTCTGGCATCGTATTATCACTCCGGCGGCGAGGATAACCGTCTTGCTAATCGGCCCTTTCCCGA
>CAZSFH010000044.1:0-1358 GCA_964606115.1 uncultured Planctomycetia bacterium
GTTAGTGACCGCATCGTCAATCTCTGTCTCACTTGGATCGCCAACGGATAGTTTTCGGGCTCGTTCTATAGCTCTTGTCCTTGCCTCTTTCTTTTCATCCTTTGTTAAGGCACCACCACCTTCCATCCTGCTCAGCTCGGAAATTTTCTGCTCAACCTTGTTAGCAACGGCATTTTGTAGTGAGCCCTCCTTTTTTACATCTTCCTCCTGCTGAAGCTGAAAAGACATGATGCGGTTTAGAACTCCACGGGCGTTTTGTTCATCAAGGCCGAACGGTTGTGCTTGCAACTCTTTCAGTATTTGTTTTCGCTGTTGTTCCGTCTCCGCCCTACGGTGCTTGAAGGACTTAAATGCATCTTGACGTAACTGACGCAACCTTTTTTGCTCCTGTCGCTCTTCCTGTATGGCTTGTCCACTTTGTCTCTGAAGCTCTTTCTTCAACAATGACCGAGAGGTTTTGGGTTTAAACCCAGCAGAAGACAGAGCTCTAAAAGCGCTACGCTGTCCCTTTTCGGTAGTAAGGTCGAAATTCTCAAGTATCTGGTCTGCGTCTTTCAGTCTCTGACGCTGCTCTTCTGGATCAATTTGAGAATTTTCAAGTATATTTTTTAACTGCGCCCTCCGCTTCTGTCGTATTTTTTGCCTTCTTTTCCGTATTTTTTGCCTTCTTTTCCTACGAAACTCCTGTTCTCTCTGCGGTTGCTGTATGTCCTCTGAAATAAGCGTCTGCTCAAGTTTCTGAGCAAATTGACGTCGCTGTGGACCTCCCTTGGATTTAAGGAGCCCAATAAACTCTTCGGGCGTTTCAGGCTGAGTGTCCGTAGGCTGCCTTCCGACGACCTGAAAAGGATTCTCCGGAACCGTTCGATCATCTACATCAAGAGTTGGTTGTTGCTGATTCAGAAACTGCTGAAAGCTTTCCCGGAAAGATACAGGATCAATGTCATCAACACTCACATCGCCGATGTTGACGTCTCCGTTGCGGTTGGCAAAGTCATTTCTTATTTTATCTATAGTTTCCTGTGAAACTCTTTCTTCATTGTCTTCAATAGCCCTCTGGTCTTCTGGAGGTTGTCCCCCAAATAGTTCAAATGAACTTGGGTTTTCTTCTTCGTTATTTGCCATAGCTATCCCCTAAAGGGTCACTTAAAAGAGACTCTGAATTTCTTTATCAGACAGGTTTGCAAATCCACCTTGCCCACCACCTTGTTTCTCTTGCCCACCACCTTGTTTCTGTTGCTCAAACTCAGGAGGCTGAGTTCCTTTTGTCGGAAACCCCTGTCCCCCTCCTTGTTGTCCACCACCCCCGAGATCTTCACCCTGAAATGCTCCTCTCAGAAAGTCATCAGGTGGCGCCT
>CAZSFH010000044.1:1368-15670 GCA_964606115.1 uncultured Planctomycetia bacterium
CCCTTCTTTGGTCCCGGCAACAAATAGTGGGCCAAAAGCGCTTCCACGGCGTCCTTCTTGCTGTCTACCGCCAGCACCACCAGCACCTCTTCCAGCCTGACGTTGGGCGGCCAGTTGTGCCCTCTGCTGTACGGCACTTCGAGCCAGCTTACTTAGTTCACCAAGACGCTGACGTTCAACTGACCGTTGCTTAGTTTGAGTCTGTTTCTGAAGTTCTCCAACGGCCCCTGAAGCCAATCCACTGCGACGAAGGCCCCGTGAGGTAAATCCCTGCTGTAACTGCTGTTGTGACCTCTCAAGGCCCTTACCAAGCCGTGCTATGGATTCGTCGGCTTCCTGATTGATAAGGTCTGCAATTCCTTCGAGGTTGTCGGAGGGTTCCTTTGTTAGACTGGATGTAGCTTGTGCAGTACCACCTTTACCGAGGTCTTCTGCAGCCTGCAGACCGGTTGATGTGGGCAATAAAGCTTTCGTGGTTTTCACTCCTTCGGGGGCGTCAAGATCGGGTATTAGTGCCATGGTTACCTCCTTGATCGTTTTCGGTATTCTGTGATTAAGCCTTCAATGGTTATCTGCTGGCTGTCCTCGTGCCGCAGATGGTATCCAAGTCTTGTCCCTTCAATGTTTTTGTTACCTCCCCACCAGACTTTCCGCGGGTCAAGGTCCTGCTGAAGCGTCGTGTTTCCGCTGTCAAATGTCATCGTCTGAAATTCATCCGCTGTTACACCCAAAACCACCGGCGCACTTCCAGTCTGACTTATGCCGGTTACATACGTCTTCCTCGGCATCTTGTATGATATTGGGTCTTCTCCTCCATCTTCAAAGGTCTCAAGCCTGCTGAATACTGCATCTCCTTCATACGTCATACTACCGCCCATCTCCTTGATTAACCCCTGCGAATCTGTATCCGTCGAGAATGGCTCTTCAATCAACGGACGTTGATTAACATTCTGTCGGTCTCGCATACAGCCGGACGGTCCGGCGAAGTCACTTCGCCACCACACCTGATTTTCCGTGGAAAACACAAGGCAGACGTTTGGAACAGTAGAGCTTACATTTACCTTGCTCGGATACTGTTCTGTCACCGCCGACGGAGAGTCGTCCGCGGGTGTTCGATCCGAATACAGGTATCGAGGTTGTATTAACGAGTCAACTCCTTGTGTCATGAGATTCTCCTCGCTCGATCTGCGTAAAAAACGTCTCCATTAAATGTTATCGCTGCGCCAAAACCAAATCCTCCTTCGCTGTATGTGTTGTCATCAGCTGAAATAGATGCTTGTTCTGTACAGCCTTCGTCCTCTACTGACACTTCAATTGTTCCGTCATGGTTCCACTTAACAACAAGTCGATACCATGTTGATGTATTTTCTGACCATTTGGTTCCTGCAAGAGGAGTACTCCAGTTTTTGGCCAGTCTCAGGTCATTACCCTTTCCTTCATGATGAGTGCGTACGACATATCCAGGATCCGTCGTTGCATCGCCCTGCATTCCGAAAAAGACGAGATTGGAGCCGTTGCTTTGTTCTTTCCTAAACCACGTCTCAAACGTTTCCCCACGCTTTGGGTAATAATTCAGTCCAGCCAGAGAAATGATAGACGAATCGCCCACATCGCTTGTGGATTCTCCTTTCAAAGCTTTGGAGTTTACCTTATTCGTAGACCCTTGTACGGACCATGTGAATGCCGGTGGACTGTTTTCTGTGTATTCGTCGATATCCGAGTCTTCAAAGTCATCAATGAGAATCCCACCTTTATTCGTAATGTTTCCGGTCTGACAGGACTGGGAACTTTCTATCGACCGTTGACCGGGTCCATCATATCCGTGGTCTCTGTGCCTTAAATAAAGTCGATACGTATTCTTCTTCGTATCATGAATTGCCCAGAATTGATCCGCGTTTTCCCATTTTGCACGGGAAATATAGTTATTGATAGGCTTTCCAATGTTCTGCAAATTACGTCCGTCGGTACGATAAATGTTTTCAAGATCGCTTCCGACGAAATAACACATTCCGTCAATCACAAGAACCGAATCAGGCGACCTCGTTCCTACGTTGTGGACTTTGTTGAAGCTCCAGTTTTGCGGACTTCTTCCATTCAGCACCCACACGCTTTCAGTTGTTAGAATAAACAGGCTGGTACGGCTTGCTCCCATACCCATGATCACACGATCTTCTCCCTTGATCGAATCAATAACATTAGGGCTTAATGCGTTATCCGGTGCCTCATATTGATCCGGCTTAAGCACCTTGCTGTAAATAATGCGACCGTCCTCAATATCGCCACCGGCGTAGAAGACACGGTTCGCAAACTTTTGCACAAGCTGAGCGTTCGGTATTGGCGAGTTATCATCCGGCAAAGCCTGATTGGCTATAATAACATCCCCGGTTGTCGTCAGTGTCGTGGTGCTGGTAGTGTTGTCGTCGATGGTTTTTGCAAGCCAGTATTCTGAGCCACCACCGAACCTTTCGTCAGTTCTATATATTTTGCGCTTGTTGACAAGAGATGACGAAGAGATTGGTAGAGATTCAATTTTGATGTTCCCGGAGCTTACGGTAAAATCCACGCTATCCCCGGCGTTGCTTTCACCAAATCCTTCATACAGATAAGCGACCCTGACTTTCGTCGTTCCATCAATGCTTCCAGTGCTGCTTTTTGATACCGAAAATCCGGTTGACGGAGGCGTGTTACCGATAACATACACGTTCGAACCATCAGTTTTGATGTTGTCTGGCCCGACGATGTACCGCCACTGACTGCTTGCTACGTTGAATCGTTCCGACTGCACGGCATTTACTGATTTGCCGGAATCAAGCAGTGCAAAACTTTTACTGGTTCTCTCAGCCCCGTGCAGATTAACGGTTCCACCCGTTGATTCTTCTCTGATCGCCAGCACGTAATCATTCCCGGCCTTCCCATTGTAGAGCGTTTGCATCCAGTAAACAGGACCGCTTCCGCCAATCTGTGTTCCCGACGAGTTATACCCGGAATACCCTTCTGACTTGGTGGGATTAGGGTAATTCGTGGCAAGTTCGAAGTTGAGTATGTCACGTACTCCACCGTCCTGTGCGACAAGTGGATATCGGTTGGGCTGAAAGCCTTTTCCGAAGTTTACCTGTGACTTGCCCTGTTTTGTGTTTGCCTGCTGATTGTCAAGATTCTCAGGCTGTACCATCAGGAAACTAATCTTTCAACGAATATAGTTGCAATCGCTCCGATGACTGGAGCAACAAAGGTCATCAACACGCCTACAATGGCAATCGTCACTCCGACACCCGGCAAGTGTCCTTCCTTATGTTTTCGTAATGTTTCTCTTAACTTCTCCTGCTGGTCCTGCATTCTATCAAGCCGTTTCTGCTGGACCTCCCAAAGTTTGATAACCTCTTTGCGGAGGTTGGATTGCTCATTTATCACGGCGTTCCCCGCTTGCTCTATAAGGTCTTTAATTTCTTCGGCCTCTTGATTTTTCATTACGACCTCCGTCCTCTCCACCGTCCATGTCCATGATCCTTATAACGCTTGACTGCTTCGCTTCGCATTTCGCGAACCTCGGCTCGTTCAATTGCATCCGGAACATTGTCTTTCTGCTGTGTCTTCATCTTTGCATGAGCCATGACCGCTTCCTCGTCGCTTGTTCCCACGTCAATTACAAGTTGATATTTACTGTCCGTGCTGGCTGCGGTTGACAAAGCACTTTTCAAACTGGCCGTATATGTTCCTGCATCATAAGCTGCAATCTCCGCTTCCTGTCCGGCTCCGGTCCCGGCGGTAATTCTGACGGTTTCGTTCACGTAAGCTGAGTCCTGGTTTCGCACCACACCCGTCGCCGGATTGCTTGCAAACTGAAGCTGGACGGACCCTTTTGACTGGGCCGTCCCGATGTGTTTGTCAATCGGTTGACGCTGGTATCCAAACCTCATCGTGTTCACCGAATCGCTCACATCCGGCATCGGATCAAGCAAAATTTTGTCTTTGTAGACCTGAAAGTGATCTGGTGTCGCCCCCGTGTTGAAGTTGAATTTACGACGGACGATGTTGTTCAGCGTATCCGGTTTGCCACTTCCTCCGTAATACTCAAGGTAAATGAAGTATCCCCCGTAATCGGCGGGCAGGTCGTATTCACGAGTGGTTGAATCACGCTGAAACTCATACTCCGTATAGTTGTGTCTCTTGATATGCTCGTTGATATGAGCATGAAACCGTTTCTCCCCCTCCGACAGCCAACGAATAATGTCGTCGTCGGTGGGAAAAGCGGTATTCTCACGGTTGGTATCCTTTCGGACCCTATGAATTGCAAGCGATGGATTCAGTCCGGCCATTATGCCCTCTCAGCTATGACTGTTGAAACAACGACCGTCGCATTGGAGTTTCCATCAATCTCGATTCCCACGTCTTGCCCCACGCTGGTGTGTATCGCATCCGGCGTGAGGTGGGGTGTTCCGTTGACGTGTTTCGTGTTATCACAGGGAATCGTCCATAGTTTCGTCGATCCAGTTGAATCGGTAAAATGAAACCGTGCGTCTGTGTCTGACGACACCACACTGATGTCATAATGAACGATTGCCCCCTGAACAGAATCCCCGATACTATGGAGGGATTTCTGATTGATACTCGAAATCGAATCTCGTGCGATAGCGGTGGGCTGCTTTAGCCCGTATTCACCTGACATTCCTGTACCTCGTATGAATTTTCAAGTGTATTGTTTGACGAAGAAACACACTGTCGCGCTTCGGCCACAGCATGTTTCATGTTCAAGTTTCGATTGTTTGCCGGTGTGAAGTGGGTGGGATTTGAGTTCGGGGGTGTTTCGAGGTTGAAGATACCACGGCCCGATCCATTCACCACCACACGCTGATCATCTCCAACGAAAGCTGCGGCCCCTTTAATAATTCGCATATTTCTTACCAGACGATCACAGGTAAGCACCACTTCATCCTCGGTCAATCCATCCGTCAGGAACATGTCCTGAGCTTCCGCCGTTCCAGCTGTAAGCGTCGTACCGGCGGAGTACATTTCGGACGTGCAGGAGAAGTCCTGACCGCCAAAGATGATATACGGTGAACCAGTCAAATAAGCAAAGTGAAAGCATGAATACGTTGCGGTCTGTCCGACATCCAGCGGATGCAGGTGTTGAAGATTCTTCATCACACGTTCATCATCCGCGTTGTCAAGATTATTTGACCGCCAGAAATATACGTTATCCCACCAGTCCACAATATCGGGTGGTGTGATGTTATGTGTGATAAGAGTCGTGGATTCCGTCACTTCTTCGGGAAACCACTCTGGATGTTTCTCCACCGCACGGTCGGCCAAGAAACAGTAATCAATCTGCTCTGGCTCAAGAATGCTGCAGGCTTCGTTAATCGCAATCACTTCGAATCGTGGATCATCCTCGGGTATCCAGCGTTTGTTTTCGATCAGTGACGGTCCGCTTCCACAGATGATTACACATTTCTCTTCCCATGCGTTGATAAATTTATCCAGTCCCTCGTTATCCTTGGCCCTTTTGAAATTCTTCATGCAGTTTTCATTGTGCTGTTTCTTAATATATTGTGGACGAGGAATTGCGGACTCCCCACTCCCCCCGGCTTTCCAGTATTTCCATTCTTTGGCAAACAAAGCCACATCATCACGAATGCGCCCGCAGGCCATGATACGCGGCCCACCGGCTTCCCTGCAGTCCTGAATCCCCCACAACGGTAGGTCCACGACGGTATGATTTTCTTCTTCCTGTTTCTGGTCTCTTGACCTGTATAGACTGTCCTCGATACTGCGTCGAGCTGACTCAAGGAAAGTAGGAACGGCGGCAAGCTCGGTTCCGTCGAAGTTGATATCAAATTTGTCCAGCTTGGACTTTGTGTTCCACGTGAGACTAATGGTCACTTCCGGCTCGTCCAGCCTGTAGCTCATTCGTGTTTCTTGCATGGCTTACCTGTAAAAATGAATGGAAAAGGGGAAAAGAGGGAAGCGACCGATGCAAAACCGACCGCTTCCCCCTCCGTATAGAATCCAGCAGTGATTACTTACTGAATCATCCAAGCGGAAATTCGAGGATGGCCTCGCCCTGAGCGAGCTGGGAATTCGAACCGTCTCCTTGCAGAGCCCGTCCGACAGGCAGGTCGGCCACGTCGGCGTCATTCACTACAACGCCTGCGTTTGTGCTGCCCTTGTAAAGAAGGGAATCAGAACTAACGGAATTGTCCGTTTTGACCTTGACCAGATTCGGACCGGTTTTCTGAATCCAGAGACCTTCACCAACTGCTGCAGAGGCAAGAGCCACACCAGCTGCTCTCACGGAATTCGAACCCGAAGCGGCTGCTTCTACCTTGTAGGTAGTAGCATCGCTATCACCATAGGAGACAGCCTCACCGGTCGAAATCGTGTCATTCATGCATTCGACAAACTGGCAAATCGCTTCGCCAGAATTGTAGGATGCTGCACGAAGTTCACCAAGTCGCTCAGACTTGAACGACTGGCTATCCAGACCGGTTTCTCCGCCTTTCGACACACTGGTAAGTGCATCCTTATCGTGTAGTCGCTTGAAACTACTCATGAGTTACCTCCTATTGTGCCGGGTCGATTCCTGTGAGTTCACCTGCATATTTCCGCTGTCTCGGTACGAAGTTCAACTGCCCGTTGATAAAGGCAATGATGATGGGTTGATCAATCGGACTCTGGAAATCAGTCATCGACATGCCCATTTCTTCGTGACGGACGATTTCAAGATCGGCCGTGCGGAAGAAATAGATTTTGTTGTCCGCTGTGCCTCGGCCACTGCCGGGCGCACGGTCGTCGACGATGAACCGAACCTGACCATTCCATTCGAAGGAACTGAATCCAGGTTCGGTATCATTTTCCATGAGTTGCTGATGTGGCATCAGCAGTTCCCAGACCTTACTCCAGACGGCCATGTTACAGATTGCAAGGTCCACGGTCTTGTTACCGAAGTCCTTGTTAATATCCGTCAGGATTCGTTTCTGGATGTCCGATTTCGTCAGTTTCCCGTTCGAGTCTTTGACGGAAGTTGACGTTGCCTTCCAGATACTCGGATCAGGCAGGTCACTCGGATTGATGTCACCGTAGGTTCCGGTTCCAATGTAGGCTTTGAACCCATCAATCTGCTTTGCTGTGGAGTTTCCTCCCGGATTTGAACCATCCGAAAAGATACCCTGACCGAGAAGTTCACCGACCGCTTCTGTTGCGGCCTGCTTCTCAGACTCAAGCAGACCGGCAATCCGATGAGCGCCGCTGCCTGTGTTATTGCGAAGATCGGCCTTCGCAATATTGATCGGATGAGAGAAGTAACGCCACGAATAACGGGCGTGCGTTCTCTTATCCTTGTTGTTGGTAGACAGTTGATCCCGTTTATTGTGCCATTGACTGTTGTTGCGGTCGTAGAGAAGAGGACGACGGATTTCATCACCACCTTCGGCGGTGATCAGGTTATTCTCAACCATGAAATCCCACGTCGGCTCATTCTTGACCGCAGCATCAATGACATCACCGAGAACTTTCTCTCTCGTTACTGCAGAGATGTCACCAACGGTAAGTGCCATATGTGGTTACCTCATAGGTAATCGTATTCAACTTGTCGATCAGCTTGTGCGCCCTTCTAACGCGCGCCTAATATCGCTGACGGGACCTTGGTTAGATAGTAACGGGTTGTCATTCGAGGAGTTTTGCGGTTGGTCCCCATTCGAGGAAGTCATCCCCGAAGTAGAAGGAGCGGTCCTTGAGTTTTTCTCTTCAATCTTCTCCTTCTGTTTTTGAGACGCCTTGTTTGCCTCGACAACCTCGTCGCCCATGACGGAATAGTATGCTTCCTCCCAAGAGTCAAACACACCTCCGCCTTTGGCCATGCGCTTGTTGATTTCGTTCAGAGCCTCAGTTGGCTCACCGTTCTCGTCTGTAAGCTCCGGGTGATTGTCCACGAACTGCTCATACTTCTGTGCTTCTTGCTCAAGTATGTCAGCCGAAACATTTTCTCCCGTTGCTTGAGTCCCCTGGTCCTGACCAATGTCGGATACAGGCTGCTGCTGTTGACCCTGTGACAATTGTCTTAGTTGCTTCTTCATGAAGTTGACTTGCTCGGCCAACTCCTGATTCTGCTCAAACACATTGTTGAGAACTTCCTCAGCTTCCGTGTCCTTGTAGGAATCGGGAAGCTCAGGCTTTGAAATCTCAACTTCTTTGTCAGCATCAAACTCACCATCCGCCATCCTCTCGATGACTTCGATGAGCTTTTGACGCCGACCGGGGTCCTGCATAGCGAGCTGGCGGACCTGCTCCAGCCGCTCAAGTTGTGAGATAGCCTGTGACCGCTTGGTCAGTTCCGTTTCAAACTTCTCAAGATTCTTCACCTTCTCCGGGTTTTCCTGAGCAATCTCAAGAACCTCCGGGTCGATATCGGTGGGTACATCTTGAGCCTCAGCTTCAGACGATTCTGGCTGATGGTCTTCTGATTCAGAGTCGGATTCAGAACCGGACGGAGGCTCTCTCTCTAACGATTCGTCGAGAGATTGGTTCTGATCCGTTGCTCCAGTTTTACCGAGGTCATCGATTGAAGTATCATCAGGAACTTTCTCCATTTCCTGATCACCCAAATCTACACCCTCGTCTCCGCCTAATTCTTGGAAATCATCAATTAAGTCCGACCGAGAAGTTTCATCTTTGAATCCAAACGCTCCCCTCCGTTCTCCGGAATCAGTTTCAATGTCTCCGGTTTCTACCTCTTCGCCATCGTCTCCACTTTCTTGCTCGACATCCTGCGTCCCCTCCTGATTTTCATTTTGAATATTCTCTTCCATATCTTCCTGAGTCTGAAATTGTGCCATGATTTACCTCCGTGTATTAGATTGTTGTGTGAGAGCGTTTCGAAGTAAGCGTTGTGCATCGCCTTCGACCTGCGACAGAACCTCGTTGATCGCCGTCTGCTGGCGTTCTATTTGATCCTGAATTCCTTCAACCTGTTGCTTCAATATTTTTCGATCCTCCACTCTGTCCAACACCTCGTCCATGTTGTCCCAATTCGCCACCTTAAGTAATTCTCTTTCATCTATCGCTCCAGCTTCAAAGAACCTCAGCGCTTCTTTCACACGTCCAGCACGGGAGAGCCTGTCTCCACCGGCTGAAATCCTGATATCCACCGGGACAAGTGTAGGATCATTGATCACAATTTCAGCCACCTGATCGTTAATTTTTTTCTTCCTGTTCTGCTCCTGAACGATTCGTTGAATTGCCTTTTGTGCATCCCTCGCTTCCTGCTGATTTGCCGCCTCACCCAACTGTTTCCGAGCCTGCTCCATGTCCACACGTTTGTTCAGCTTGATGAAGCGGTTATGTCTTTTGTCGCCTACTCTGATCACACGTTCAGTTTTGAAGTGTTCCTGAATAATTTCGCTCAAAGTCAATCCGAGCTGTTTCACACCGGCATGCACCGGACGGTTGTAGTGCCGTATGATCGTTTGTGCCGCTTCCTGCAACAGATCAATTGCTTCTCCTGACTGCAGTGAACCGGGTATTCGTCCCTGACTAATATCCTGCACCCCGGATAGTTGTTCGGTCTGCTTGATGTACATCTGCATCGTCTCCAGGGCTTCGCTTGGAAACGGCGGTGATTCAAGGAAACCAGTCTGCTGTGCCCCAAGCGGTGTTGTGTATAGAATCTTTTCTGCTACATCGGAGACTTCTTGATATTCGTTTTCATCCAATCCCCCTTCCCGTGGCGTAATGAGCGGACTTTTAGCCTGCTTCTCGGCTGATTCAACGATAAGGCTTGACAGTTTATTCACCACACGCTGTGGCGAAGCAAGCTGCTGGACAATCGTTTTGCACCAGAACGTATCCCCCTCGCTTTCGATTGGATATTTTGTGTACGGGAGACGGTCTTTATTCCAATTCTGATCATCAAGTATCGCTTTGTTCGTCCAGAACACTCTGCGTCCCTGCGGGAAATCCTCGGCCAGCGGATGACCGTTCGGATACCGAATAAATGATTCTATGTAGTTGACGTTATCATCGAACTGACGCAGATCATCATCCCCTCCCATTCCGCCACCGATCAGAACATCGGACGCCTGATCTTCAAATCGTTCGGTACGATGCTGGCTGAATGCCGAAAGTGGAATTCGATCGAAGAAAAAATCCTCGTCACCGAAATGTGGAAACGGACCTCCGGCACTTGCCGCCGCTTCCATTTCTGCTTCAGGAAACTTTTCTACTACCTTATGCAGTGGATCTGAATGAAGCAAGTGAATTTGTCCTTGATCCTGAATGTCTCTTGCACTACTTCCCGGAAATACCCTCAGCGGATCGACGTATTCGATACGAGCATTTCCATCTTCGCCTTTGTCCGGGTCCCAATATTCTTTCGTAAACCCTGCTCCCTTAACGACAGCATCAAAGATAACATTCTGAAACATTTTCTTCCAATCATTTGCGTCGAGGATATATTTCAACGTCGCATCATGCATATTGGCCACGTGCCAGTCGTCGGATTTACGTGGAATTGCAACTGGAACCGGGTCGCTATCCTGTAGCCGTGAGCGGATGTTTCTCAGAAGTGTCTTGACAAAATTGACGTGGTACTGACTGGAATCTTCCAGAATTTCTTCATCAAAATCTCCAGTCATGTACCAGTGGAAGGACTTAAGCTGCATCTCCTGAATTGGTTCCTTGGCAACGACCGAGTCGTGGAATGATTTTTTGACTTCCTTCAGGAGAATTTCTGAACCGCTTTCTGGAGAGCGGTTTTCTATTTTCTCCTGCGCCTTGTCTTTGTGTGCCGTTGGAAGAGCGTCCTCGGCAACACTTTTATCAATTTCAACGACCATTATTCCTGTATCTCGTCAACGGAGACAACAGTTCCATCCGGCAATAACGCTTCATCCTTCTCAAGTTTTTCTGCCGCAGCCGAAAACAGCGGTTTTTTCAGGTTCGTCCGAACAATTCGTTTCTTGTCAACAACTCCTTCCGGAAGAATAACTTTTCCGTTGTTGGCAAGGTAGGTGTGAAGAATTTCAGCGATCACCGTAGGCGTTGCGTAAGTGGACTTTATTACTCGATCTTCGCCGGAATCCCCCACGTTCCATCGATGTTCTTCGACGGCCTTTACGGCTTCCGTGTCTTTGAAAATGTTTGCTGTCGATATTTGCCGGTTCGTTAGCTCTACCTGTTGCATGTTAGTCTCCTAAAAATGACTCCTTTCTTTTCTCTTTGGCTCGTTTGCTATCATCCGGCTGATATGGTCTTGGCGGATCATCGTCAGGTACGTAAGAAAGGCCCTTCTTTTTCCGATACTTTTCCACGTCACCGGTTGTCAAACAATACTCACCGAGCGCCGGATTCCAACGCTGGTCTTTCGGAATTCGCGATACGCCGGTCAATCCAAAATCTGCTTCACGACGATCTTCGACAACTTCTACCTCATGCATTTCTGTGATGTTGCAATTGTCGCAACTGCACTCACAGTATCTTGTGAGGTAGTTCTTCCAGTTGCAGCGTTCGCACTTGCTCAGGAACGAACAATCGTCATTTTCACAGGTTTCTCGTCTCTTTTGTTTCCACTCATCCGGCGGAGGAAGCTGATATTTCTCTCCGCACATGCACTTTATGAGTGTCCTTGTGGTCATTGTTTAAGGATTCCGGGCCTCTCTTGTCTCTGTCGCTGTTGTCCTGATTGACCATTCCTGTTAGGATTCACCTGGACCCATGTTCCATCTTCACGCTGCCTGATTCGTCCGGCCTTTTTTAGAGACCGAACACAAATGGCGATAGCGTTAGATTTATCTCGATCCTTTTGTTGCTGTACCTGTTTCGAACATGATTCAACAACCGGAAGTCCGGTTGGTTCATCGGCTGTTGCCTGTGCCATTATTTACCTCTACGAAAGAGTTTCAGGTATAACTTCAGTGTGAAGAATGACCGTTCCAGTCGTATCGGAAGCATCATTGGCAACCGTGGAAACTTTGGCAACCAGTGACTCACTCGACAGGTCAACTCCACTTGCAGCATTCCCGCCGGAAATTTCACTGATCCGTACAGCTCCGACAGAATCATTATCAGCGAGTGATGTTTCTGCCAGACCCGTAGAATTCCCGGAAGCATCCTCAATGTTGATATCAGGAGCAGTACCGCTTGCCTGAACCTTTGTGGCTACTTCCGTACGTAGATAGACAGCTCGTGCGGAATCGTAGCCCTCTCCCGCTTCCAGTTCGTCGTTTACGCGGGATAGAACTACGGTATCTGAGGTGGTTAGATCAAGTGAATCTTCTGATTGAAATGTGGCCCGGCCTTCGCCCTGTAAGTTTGATTGTTTGACTTTGACACCCGTGTCCTGAAGGGCAACAGGACGTGGGGCGTCCTCAAGGTAAGAATCACCCATTGTATCGCTCCGAATGAAACCAGTTTACTCATTGTCGATACCAAGAGCTTCCTCAATGGTTTCCTCCTGGTCTTCATCACTGCTGGATTCATCCGAAGAGTTCTCTCGGTTTTCACGATTGATCCGTTTACATTCTTCGACAAGATCAGGGTCAACATCCGCTTCAGGTAATTCTTCTTTCTCAAGATATACGACCTTGATTTGTTCAGGAACCACCGTCTCTGATCTTGAGATGTTCATTATTAAACCAAGTACGACTCCAATTGCAAATATAGTCGCGACGAGCAAATATTCAATAAGCATCAGCTCCCCCACATAAGCTTTTCTCCATTCGGACCTAACGCCGCCGCGTGCGGATTTTTCGTCGTATCTTTTGGGTCGACAGAATTGCCCTCTTTCTCATTCGTGTAGCTATCCAGGTTAGGCCCTTCCGCATCCGCTACGACTGCATACATCAAGGAAAAAACCGTGTCATCATAGAATCCTTCCTGAGCTTTTCCTTCGCCTTTTTCATCACGAATGAACGTGGACATTTCCTCAATCGTTTTCTTATGTGGAACCGTGATAATACCTTCTCGCACAACTCCTTGAAGCAGGTTCAGCAGTCGGCGTCGGTTTTGTTTCCCAAGATACACTCCCGGACGTGCATCCACCTGATTCCCTCGCATCTTAAACTTCCGACCGTAATAGAGATTCGGATATCCTCTGTTCATAAGATATGAGTTGACACCTTGCCCATCCCGGTTGCGTTCGATACAAATCTTTGCTTCGTTGTAGACATGACCAAGAGCTTCGACAAGTTTGGCATACTGGTCTGGATCAATTTTGTCACGAACCACACAGACAACTTTCATGTCACTGGTACGCAGAACTGTGGCCACAGAATACGTGCTGGAAGCCATGCCTCCCGCCGGATCGCCACCAATTACATACTCTTCCCCGCTGGAAGGTGGGTCAAACATCTTGACCATCCAATCCCATTTCTTCATCCCTGAACCCTCTCTAACGAGTAATTGTCGTCGTCCCATTCGAGACGACATATTGACGGCTCCTCGATATCTTCTTCCAGCTGATCCAGTTGTTTCTGCTTGAAAACTTTGCGTCCCATCAGTGGAACCGGCTCGCCTTCTATTCTTACCATGTACTCGCGTTCATTGTCAATCCCTTCGGCAAATTCTTTCTTCTGCTGTTCGGACAGCGACAGGTTATCGTCCATCGTAACCTGATCCACGTAGTAGTCGTCGTTCTTTTTCGCCTTCTCAAGAATCTTGTGAAACCACTGCGGGTCCTGAATAGGCGTGATTGTAGAGATGATCTGCCCGAGCGGAACACGAACAATCCGAGCAAAACAGGCATCAAGGATATCCTCAGTAGGTTCCTCGTCAAGATAGATAAACGGAACGGCAGATGATTCAAAAGCGTCACGCCCGGACCGATACGACATCACTCGAATGACACTTCCGTTCTTCAGGTGGATTTCGTTATTCTTCTGGTTCTTGCGTGAAATAATCGGGCCGATAAATTCTTTGATGTACTGCCAGTGTGTATCCCAGAATTTGTCATATTTCCACAGGCACATCCATACGGAGATCGGCTCAGGATACCGATTATAGTCAGGAAACCACTTCGGATAAATACCGGAAGCGTGCATACAGCATTCGGCCACGCCGGCGTATGTTTTACCGGAGCTGTTGGAACCGTATAGCATCCGAAACAATTTGTCTGCTTCGTGGAACTTTTTGTGTTTCGGATACGGACGGTATGCGTCGATTCCGTATTCAGTCAGTCTGTTCAGAATTGCCCTCATCAGAGCTTTCACGTACATTTTCTCTCCTCTCGGAAGCTGGTTGATCTTCTCCAGCATTTCGCTCCGCTTCTCTTTGTTGGACAACTCGAACAACTTCATTGAAAAGCTCATCAGCT
>CAZSFH010000045.1:0-15607 GCA_964606115.1 uncultured Planctomycetia bacterium
CAACGACATTGTTCGTATCGCGGATTCCGGATCATTTTAACGTGTTGAGTTAGCTGTACCTTTCGTAATGTACTACGCGCTTGTTATTCTGGAAATCCTGCTGGCAATCGTCTTGATCATTCTCATTCTCCTTCAGCCGCATGAAGGAGAAGGCATGGGGGCTGTATTCGGAGGGTCCAGCGGGGTGGAAACCTTTCTTGGAACAAAAACCATTACGGTACTCTGGAAAACGACCGTAACCCTCGGTTGTCTGTTTATATTTATTGCCATCTTGCTGAATTTAATGCCACATCCGACGGGTGAAAGTGCTGTGAAAAATAATGGCGACGGGACCCGCAGCGAAGAGCAGGCTCCAGCGGGAGGTTCCGGTTCAGACGGGGACTCCCCGAACGGTTCAAAGGCTTCTCCGGAGGGAGATAGCGGCAGTTCATCAAAACCCGGAGGCGGCACCGGGCCGACGGATGGTGGATCATGAAAAGCATGACCGGTTACGGTGAATCACGGGGGACGGTGGACGAATGTCACGTGGATGTGGTCGTCAAATCGGTCAATCACAAGCATTTCGTCTTTAATGCTCACCTTCCCGACGGATTGCGTCCGTTTCAGCAGGAGTTCGAATCCGTTCTGAAGAAAAAAGTGGAACGAGGACGGATTGACCTGGACTTGCAAATTGATCTTCCCTCTATGGAGACTGAAAAGCTCGTCGACGAGGAACGGGCAAAAGATTATTATGATACCCTTCAACACCTTTCGGACGTCTTTAATCTGAACGCTGAAATCCGCCTCCGGGATCTGATCGACGGGCCTGGCGTGATTCCGGAAGAAGTGCCCGAAGATCGCGAATGGATTCGCCGTCATCTTGATGATCTCAAGGAAGTGGTCCGGGAAGCGGCAGACGAACTCAATGAAGATCGGGAACGGGAAGGAGCGTCCATGAAAGAAGGGCTTGAACGAGATATCGATGGGTTTGAGTCCAGTTTTCAGAGCGTTCGAGAGTTTGCACCGGACGTGATTGAATCCTATCGAGAAAAACTGGAGTCCGTGCTGGAAGACACGACGGAAGACGGTCTTACGGAGGAGGACCTCGAGATGATCGATAAAAAAATTCGCATGTTTATTGAGAAGGTGGATATCACGGAGGAGTTGGATCGTCTCGCCTCTCATGTTGACCAGTTCCGGGAGACCATTCAGGATTCGGGACCGGTCGGCCGAAAACTGGATTTTATCGCGCAGGAAATGCTCCGGGAAACCAATACCATCGCGGCGAAATGCAAGCATTCCGAAATGAGTTCGGAGGTCGTCAAACTGAAAACCCACCTGGAAGGCATCCGGGAGCAAACACGCAATATCGAGTAGATTGAAAGGAGGGGACCGTCGTCGGAGTTTCTTTTTGATCTCGGTCCGGTTGTGTAGACCGACGTTAATTCTCGTCGGCAAGGCCCCAAAGAATCGTTTCATCGATAAAACAAACGTTCAGGCGGTTCATCGTTCTCGGTTCAGTTAGACGAATTTTCGTTTTGGTCCTACCGGAAAATGAGTAAGCTGATCATTATCTCCGGCCCGTCCGGTGTGGGCAAGTCAACCGTGACGGAACGACTTGTGAACCGAGAGGAGCGGATTGAACGTTCCCGATCGAGTACCACACGGAAGGAACGGCTTGACGACGACCGCCAGAAGCAATACGATTACCTGTCAAAAGAAGAGTTCGAGGAGAAGATCGAGCAGGATGCATTTCTGGAATGGGCCAGCGTCTACGGAGACTACTACGGTACTCCGTACGCCGAAATCGACCGCATTCGGGGCGCGAATCGGGTACCACTTCTCGAAATTGACGTTCAGGGGGCCGATCAGATTCGGGACGCGGAGATTGAACACCTCTCCATCTTTCTTGAACCTCCTACTTTTGATGTCCTTCGAGAACGCCTGGAGGAGCGTGGGTCGAACCCGGAGGCGGAGCTCGAAGAACGGCTGGAGGTAGCAAAACAGGAAATGAAGGAAATTCCATATTACGATTTTCGAATTGTGAATGATACCCTGACGAGTGTCATCGATCGTATTTTGCGTATTCTTTATTCACATATCGATTTTCGCCAGTAGCCAAGCTATGGAACTTGACAAAATGGAAGAAGCGGTGGAGAAGATTGGAGGACGGTTTAAATTTACCGTTCTTATGCAGAAACGCCTTGTGGAACTGCAGAGGGGAGCCCCTCCTCTTGTTCCGGCCGAGGGAGACAAGGATAACTATGAAGTGATTCTCGACGAAATATTGCAGGGGAAACTGGAATTCCAGGATCGTTTCCAGGAGTCCGAGGAGGACGGCGAAGAGGACGAAGGTTAATTAGGGGAACTTTTGTCATCGGGGGACGCCAGGATCACGGTGAACAGTAATTTGGGAATTCCATGTCAGAAGCCGAAGATCACGTGCTGCTCGGTGTGAGTGGTAGTATCGCCTGTTATAAATCCTGCGAGATCACCTCCCGTCTAACGCAGGACAGCATAGCGGTGGATGTAGTGTTGACCGAAACCGCTGCCGAGATGATTTCTCCTCGGGTATTCGAAACGCTTTCCCAGCGGAACGCCTACGTGGATCTTTTCGATGCGTCACCCGATCGAGATCCGGTCCACATTGATCTTGCTGATCAGCTCGATATGGTTCTCGTCGCTCCCGCGACGGCCAATTTACTCGGAAAGATCGCCGGGGGAATCGCTGACGATTTGCTCAGTTCCCTGCTCATGGCGGTGGGACTGAGAGTCCCGGTTTACCTTGCCCCTGCAATGAACAGCAATATGTTTGAAAATCCCGTTGTTCAGGAAAATCGGTCGAAGCTCAAGGACTTAGGTTACCAGTTTATTGAACCGGAGGACGGCTACATGGCCTGCGGGGACGTGGGCACCGGTCGGCTGGCCAATATCGAAAAGATCCTTCGCACGATACGGGACGAATTATGAACGTGCTCGTAACGGCAGGTCCCACCAAAGAACCGATCGACCCCGTGCGGTTTATCTCGAATTCGTCCTCCGGTCGTATGGGGGTTTTCATTGCGGAAGAAGCCAGTAAACGGGGCCATGACGTCGAGCTGGTTCTGGGCCCCTCGGAGATGTCTCCGGATGTCGACGTGGAGGTGCAGGACGTTACAACCGCTGAAGAAATGCACGAAGCCGTTCTGGATCGTTTCGACAACTGTGATCTCCTCGTGATGACCGCTGCGGTCACGGACATCCGGCCCTCGTCGTCCCGTTCCGAAAAAATCAATAAACGGAACCTGGTCGATGAGTTCGCCGTCGAATCGACTCCGGACATTCTCGAGGAGCTTGGAAAACAAAAGGGAAACCGGACGCTCGTCGGGTTCGCGGTGGAAAGTGAAAATCTTGAAGAAAATGGACGTCGCAAACTGGAACGGAAAAATCTGGACCTGATTGTTCTCAATCGCCCCGAAGCGATGGGGGCAATCGATAACCGTGTTCATTTACTCAAAAAGGGTGATTCGATGGAATCCTGGCCAAAAATGAACAAGCGAACCCTGGCCGGTAAACTGGTCGATCGGTTTCTGGAATTGACGACGAATCCAGCGAAGTAACCCTTCTGTACAAGGTGTCGGTGAACACATTTTCGCCGTGTCTCCGGGCATTCGCCAGGACGAGAACAATTGTTGGCTGAAAAACGTTCTTTTTCGGGTGTTCCGTAAACCCATCGTTTGAATTATTGCATTGTGAGAACAACTCACGTACGGAATCACTTCATCGGGTCTTTTATAGACCGAGCCGCTTACGAAAGACGAAAATTTCGGATTTCGAAAGTTGTCGTATTCAGGTGGATTCAATTCAGGAAAAACACATGCCGTGAACGGACAGCAATCTCTTTTTCAACCGGACGAGCAGGGTGGAGACGCCGTTCTGTCGTTCGACCTGGAAACGCAGAAGACGTTTCATGAAGTGAAAGGAGAACGCGACCCCGCGAATCTCAAGTTATCAGTTGGAGTGATTCGGGACGAAGAGACCGGGGACTTCGAGATCTTTACGGAAGATGAAGTGGAGCAGTTGATCGATCGTTTATTCTCGTCACGTCTCGTGGTGGGGTATAACCTGATCGAATTCGATTACGGGGTTCTTAAACCGTACACCCCCCTTGATTTTGATGAGATTGAAACCCTTGATATGCTTCGAACTATTGAGGAACAGCTCAATCGACGGGTCAAACTCGACGATGTTGCCCGGGCCACCGTTGACGCCAAAAAATCGGCGGATGGACTGCAGGCAGTGCGATGGTACAAGCAGGGAAAAATAGACCGTATTGCCGATTACTGTCGAGAAGACGTCCGGATCACGTCGGAAGTGTTTAGGTTTGGAAAGGAACATGGATACGTTTGTATACCCCGTCACGATGACGTTAAACACGTCGAGGTGGACTGGTAGTCGATATGAGCCTTTTGAATCGGTTGAAGCGCAGGAGCAGAAACCTGTAACGTACATGACGTGATCATGAGTAAAACCGATCAGAAAAATCAAAACATGGTGATCGTCGAGTCCCCGGCGAAAGCCAGTACGATCAAGAAAATACTCGGCGAGGAGTACGAGGTCGAGGCCTGCATGGGACACGTGCGGGATCTTCCGGAGAATCGCTTCGGAATCGACGTGGAGGACGACTTTTCCGCCGAATACGAGATTCTTGAGGACAAAAAGGACGTCCTCGAGGAGCTGAAGGAGAAAGCCGAAGAATCGGAGGAAATTTATCTCGCTCCAGATCCCGATCGGGAAGGAGAAGCGATCGCGTGGCACCTCGTCAAAGCACTGAACCTGGACAACGGCGGTCAGAATGGACATCAGGTTTACCGGGTGACGTTCAACGAAATCACGGATACGGCAGTGCGTGAAGCCTTTGAGCACCCCGGTGACATTTCCCCCGAACTCGTTAATGCTCAGATGGCCCGCCGGTTTCTGGACCGTATTGTCGGATATCGTCTCAGCCCTCTGCTCTGGGAAAAAATTGCTCGGGGACTCAGTGCCGGTCGGGTTCAGTCGGTGGCCCTTATGCTCCTGGTGGAACGGGATCGAGAGATTGAAGCGTTCGAGCCCGATGAATACTGGGAAATCGATGCATGGCTTCATGAGGAGCCGGAAGCGGACCTATCGGATCTGAAAGAAAAAAAAGAAGAAGACGGTGATAAGGAAGAGGTCGAGGGAGGGTTTGAGGCTGAATTGTTCCGGATCGATGGGGAGAAACCGGCTCTCGAAAACGAAGAAGAGGCTCAGGAAATCGTTGACCGGGTCGAGGATGAACCATTTGTGGTCGACGAGGTTGAGCGAGAGGAAAAAATGGATGAACCCGGTCCACCGTTCCATACGAGTCTCCTGCAGCAGCGAGCGGCTTCGAAGCTTCGTTTCAGCACGAAAAAAACCATGACCATCGCCCAGCAGCTCTACGAGGGAGTGGAACTTGAAGGTGAAGAGCGTGTCGGGCTGATCACGTACATGCGCACGGACTCCTATCGAATCTCCGATGACGCGATGGATGAAGTTCGTGAGGTCATTGAGGATGATTTCGGAGACGATTACCTGCCGGACGAGACTCGAGAGTTCAAGGCACAGGAGGGAGCGGAAGAAGCTCACGAAGCGATTCGACCCACGTCCACACACCGGACGCCGGAGGAGCTGGAGGGATATCTGTCCGAGGATCAAATGAAACTATACCGTTTAATCTGGAAACGGTTTATGGCTTCACAGATGAGTTCGGCCGTTTATCACAACACCACAGTGGACATCGCCGTAGCTGATTGTGTCTTCCGGGCGCGTGGTCGCGAGCTGGTGTTTCCCGGTTACCTGGCATTAATGGGAACGGAAGGACGGAAGGACGACCAGATTCTGCCCGAGCTGGAGGAGGACCAGGAGGTGGGGGTCATCGACATCATTCCGTCCCAGCATTTTACAAAACCGCCTCCACATTACACCGAGGCATCGCTTGTTCGCAAACTCGAAAACGAAGGCATCGGACGACCCAGCACCTACTCACCAATTCTGAGCACAATTCAGGATCGAGGCTACGTCGAGAAAGACGGACGTTCATTGGTGTCCACTGAACTCGGTCAACTTGTCAGCGACAAGCTTAAGAACCATTTTTCGGATCTGATGGATACCAGGTTCACGTCAAACATTGAAAAACAGCTCGATCAGATTGAAGAATCGGAGATGGACTGGAAAAAGGTGCTCGAGGATTTTTACAAGCGTTTCGAGAAGGACCTCGAGGAGGCCGAGGAAAATATGTCCAGCGAAAAGGGACGGGAACCGGAAGAAGAGGTGACCTGTGAGGAATGCGGGGAGCCGATGGTGATACGCTGGAACAAAAACGGGAAATTCCTCGGGTGTTCCGCGTTTCCGGAATGTGAAAACACCAAGTCCCTGGACCGTCCGGAGACCCTCGGGGAAACCTGTCCCGAATGCGGCGAGGACCTGGTTGTTAAAAGCGGACGCCGCGGAATGTTTCTTGGCTGCTCGGGCTATCCGGACTGCGAGTATACGCGGTCGATGGATTACCTTCAGACGGAAGATGGGACATGGTGCAAAATAGACTTTCCCTGTGATAATGAGGATTGTGATGGGAAACTCGTGCTTCGTACCAGCGGAAGCGGCCAGCGGTTTCTCGGATGTAACGAGTTTCCGGACTGTAAAAACACCAAGTCCTATCCGGATCAAAATAAGATCGACCAATGGATTGACAGCGGTCTTTTGAAACGCCTCCCGGAGAGCCTGAACGCCCAGGTTTAGTACGTCTCACAAATTGGGAGATCATTGCGATGGACACGGACCGTGAACCAATTCGGTTTCCCTTCCCCGTTCAAACGTTCCTCGTTTCTGTACGTCTGAATGAAAAGAACGATCCTGGGACCAACGAGTTGTTCCGGATAGGAACCGTCATCATGCTGGAAAGCTCAGTTGAATCACTTTCGAATCAATGGTAAATTAGTTCTCAATCGCTATGCTATTTCCGGCTCGTCGGGTAATTCGTTTGTGAAGGTCCTATACCTCGTGAATTCCCGTTCATTTCGCCGGGATCAGTATCGGTCGTCTTCATTTCTCGACGCATCCTAATCGAAACGCAGACAGGAGGTTTCTATTATGAGTGACGAAAAATTTGTGTATTTCTTCGGTGGCGGTGAAGCGGAGGGCGGAGCCGACATGGTATCCATCCTAGGTGGAAAAGGCTCAAACCTGCATGAAATGAGTGGGCTCGGGGTGCCCGTTCCTCCCGGATTTACGATATCAACCGAGGTCTGCCGGCAGTACTACGAGAAGGATCGCGAGTATCCGGAGGGACTTCACGAGGCGGTCGAGTCGTCTCTCGAACGGGTTGAGGAATTGATGGGCAAGGAATTTGGTGATCCGGAGGATCCCCTTCTGTTCAGCGTTCGTTCCGGTGCACCGGTCAGTATGCCCGGCATGATGGACACGGTTCTGAATCTCGGACTGAACGACGAAACGGTCAAGGGACTTGAGCAACAGGCGAACAATCGCCGCTTTGCCTATGACAGCTACCGCCGGTTCGTCCAGATGTACGGGAACGTGGTAAAGGGAATCGATGGTGAGGTCTACGAGCATATTATTGAGGAAAAAAAGGCGGAGCAGGACGTTGAGGACGACACGGACCTGACCGCGAACGACTGGGCCGATGTGGTTGATGAATTCAAATCCGTGTATGAAAGTGAAACCGGGGAAGCGTTTCCCGAGGACCCGCAAGATCAGCTCTGGGGAGGAATTACAGCCGTATTCGAATCCTGGAACAACGAGCGGGCGATCAAGTGGCGGGAAATCAACGATTTACCACATGACGTCGGCACGGCGGTGAACGTCCAGACCATGGTGTACGGAAACATGGGAGACGATTCGGCCACCGGGGTCGCGTTCACGCGGGACGCGGCGACCGGGGAGAAGGAACACACCGGCGAATTTCTCCCGAACGCACAGGGGGAAGACGTCGTTGCGGGAGTTCGGACCCCGCAGCCCATTAATGAATACGAGCGGGAGAAAACCGGCAAAGATCTTCCTACGCTCGAAGAGACCAAGCCCGAAGCGTATCAGGAACTGTGTGAGGTGTTTGACAGGCTCGAGGAGCATTATCAGGACATGCAGGACATCGAGTTCACCGTTCAAAACGGCAAACTTTATATCCTGCAGACACGGACGGGGAAACGAACGGCACCGGCGATGGTCAAGATCGCTCATGACATGGCGGAAGAAGGATTAATTTCGCGCAAAAAAGCGATCGACCGGATCGACGCCGGGCGTCTTGATCAGTTACTCCACCCGATGATCGCCCCGTCCGCCCGGGAAGAGCATCAGTCGATCGCAGAAGGTCTTGGCGCCAGCCCGGGAGGAGCCACGGGACAGGTTGTATTTGACGCTGACGATGCCGAAGATCTCGCCGAGGAGGGACAGGACGTCTTGCTCGTTCGACGAGAAACCTCTCCTGAGGACATCGGCGGCATGAACGTGGCCGAGGGTATTCTCACGTCTCGAGGGGGCGGGACCTCCCACGCCGCCGTCGTCGCACGCGGCATGGGAAAACCCTGTGTTGCCGGCTGTGGTGAGATCAACATTGATTACGAGGCCGGCCAGTTTACGGTCGCTGGCCAGACCGTTTCAGAAGGTGATTGGATCACGATCGATGGAACGTCGGGCGAAGTCTTCCTCGGGCAGCTGGAAATGGAAGAGCCGGAACTGTCCGGCGAGTTTAAGAATGTCATGGAGTGGGCCGATGATTTCCGGGAACTGGGCGTTCGTACCAACGCGGACACACCCGAAGACTCGGAACTCGCCCGTGACTTTGGCGCTGAAGGGATCGGTCTTTGCCGGACCGAGCACATGTTCTTCGAGGAAGACCGTATTCAACACGTTCGGGAAATGATTCTTGTGGCTCCCGAAGTGCATCAGCGTCGTCTCGAGGTGGACGTGCTGGAAGACGAACTCGAGACCGCTCCGGAAGGGCGTCGCCAGGATATCGAAAAGGAACTTGAAGAGGCCAAAAAGGCCCTGAACGAAGCACTTCCGAAATACGAGAGTGCCCTCGAGCAGCTGTTACCCGATCAGCGAGAAGACTTTGAGGGAATTTTTGAGGCGATGGACGGATTGCCGGTGACCGTACGGTTACTGGACCCGCCTCTGCACGAATTTCTCCCTCACGGGGAAGACGAGAAGAATCATCTGTGCGAGAGCCTCGGGGTGGACCGGGAGGAGCTTGATCAGTTAATTGCCAACCTGACTGAGGCGAACCCGATGCTCGGTCACCGTGGATGCCGGCTTGGTATTACGTATCCGGAGGTGTATGAAATGCAAACTCGGGCCATTCTGGAAGCCGCGGTGAAAGCGACGGAACGGGGTATCGACGTACAGCCGCAGATCATGATACCGCTTGTCGGCGTGAAGAATGAGTTGAGCGTGCTCCGGGAACGGGTGGAAGCGGAAGCGCAGGACGTACTGGACGAAACCGGCGCGGAGCTGGAGTACAAGATCGGAACCATGATCGAACTTCCCCGGACCGCGCTTCGAGCGGGCGAAATTGCCGAGGACGCCGAGTTTTTCTCTTTCGGCACCAACGACCTTACTCAGACAACCTTCGGGGTCAGTCGAGACGACGCCGGTATGTTTCTTGAATATTATCAGCACGAAGGCATCCTGGAAAGCGATCCGTTTGCCGTTCTGGATCAGGATGGCGTCGGGGAGCTGGTGGATCTGGCCGTCAAACGAGGGCGGAACACCCGTTCCGATCTGAAGGTCGGTATCTGTGGGGAGCATGGAGGTGAACCGTCCTCCGTGAAGTTCTGTCACGATACCGGACTCGACTACGTGAGCTGCAGTCCCTATCGTGTGCCGATCGCACGTCTTGCTGCCGCTCAGGCGGCAATTGACGTGGCGGAGGATGTAACCAGTTATTAAGAATAAAAATATGGTAGCGCGAGAAATCCGCCTCCTCGCTTCGTAAACGAGTCGAGTTCAAGGGGGTTCGACGAAGAAGTCCCCGGAGTGGGCTCTTGAAGAGAAGGGACGACAAAGACGGTGCGTCCACGAAGAACACGAACAGGGAATTTTTATTTCGGTCCGTCTCTGTGTCATTATTCGTCAGCGATGCTATTTTACAGTGTTGCTGTCTCAACATTCCGGAATCTTCATCGCAGTTAAGACGCTGAGGTTGCTTATTTCTCGGGTCGTCATGTAATATTGTACTCGTCTTTCAAAGCGACCCTGGAAACCAACCGATTGAAAAGCCTGTTTGACTTCGGAGGTGAATTCTGTATAATAGCAAAAGCATCTAACATGACCTCGGGTGCTTTTCCGGTTGATCATTGATCTAAGTGCTGTTCGAGAAGGGTCTGCAGTTCCCCGGAGCAGGGTTGGATTGCAGGCTGGTGTAGCTCAGTGGTAGAGCGCGTCCTTGGTAAGGACGAGGTCACGGGTTCAACTCCCGTCACCAGCTCCACTTTTACACGTTGACAAAACATTGATGTACGTTCGATCTTTTGTTTGTTTAATCGATTCACTCACAGGAGAAAGTCATGGCAAAAGAAACGTTTGAGCGAACGAAAACGCACATGAATATTGGTACCATCGGTCATATTGACCATGGTAAAACCACGCTGACCGCCGCGATGACCAAGATTCTGCACAACAAGGGCCTCGCCGACGAAATGCCCTTTGAGGACATTGACAAAGCGCCGGAGGAGCAGGAGCGAGGCATTACCATTAATATATCGCACGTGGAGTATGAAACGGAGGAGCGGCACTACGCCCACGTCGACTGTCCGGGTCACGCGGACTACGTTAAAAACATGATCACCGGGGCGGCGCAGATGGATGGAACCATTCTCGTCGTGGCCGGAAACGACGGGCCCATGCCCCAAACCCGGGAGCACATGCTACTTGCCCGTCAGGTCGGTGTGCCAACGATGGTGGTGTTCATCAATAAAACCGATATGGTGGACGACCCGGAACTGTTGATGCTGGTCGAAGAGGAAATTCGGGATCTGCTGAACGAGTACGAGTTTGACGGAGATAACATTCCGATCATCCAGGGCTCCGCGCTCAAGGCGTATGAATGTGCCTGTGGTGAAGAGGACTGTGAGGATTGTGGCCCGATTCTTGAGCTTCTGGAGGCCTGTGACACTCATCTTCCTGAACCGGACCGGGCGACCGGAGAAGATTTCCTCATGGCCGTTGAGGACGTTTACAGTATCAAGGGTCGTGGAACCGTAGGCACCGGTCGGATTGAGCGAGGTGAAGTGGAAGTGCAGGATGAAGTTGAAATTGTCGGTCTTGAAGACGAGCCTCGTGAAACCGTCGTGACGGGAATTGAAATGTTCCGGAAGACCCTTGATAAGGGTCAGGCCGGTGATAATGTCGGGCTCCTTCTCCGGGGAATTGAGAAGGAGGATCTCAAACGAGGGCAGGTTATTGCCGAGCCGGGAACCATTACTCCCCACACTCATTTCCAGGCTCAGGTTTACGCACTGAAGAAGGATGAAGGGGGACGTCACACGCCCTTCACCAGCGGCTACAGCCCGCAATTTTACATGAGAACAACGGATGTGACCGGTGAGGTTGAATTGCCGGAAGGTACGGAAATGGTGATGCCCGGCGACAGTGTTGAGCTTGAAGTTCAACTGCAGAAACCGATTGCAATCGAGGAAGAGCAGCGATTTGCCATCCGGGAAGGAGGTAAAACCGTTGGACGGGGTGTTGTGACCGAGATTATAGAATAACCGACGGCACCGCTTTTAACTGCTTTTAATCCCGTTTAACATATTGGGTGTGTCTGGAGAATACCCTCCTCAAATGTTCATGCTGTGAGATCAGCTGGGGTCATCCTCGCGTTCTGAAACGTCAGGGATGTGAGGAACGTATTCGGTCGTACTGAGCCGTTTCAAGATCTGTATTCCGCAGAAGAAGATCTATGCGTGAAGAAATTTTCCTTGAATGTACGGAGTGCGGTGAGCGGTTTTATCGCACGACGAAAAATGTGAATGATCGCGGAACGCTGGAATTGAAGAAGTTCTGTAAGGTTTGCCGCGAACATACCGTTCATCGGGAACGATCTTGATCCGGCGCTGACGTGGGTCCGTAGCTCGAACTGGCCAGAGCGCCGGACTCCAAATCCGGAGGATGGGGGTTCGAATCCCCCCGGACCTGTTAGGAAAAAATTGTTTGAAGCAGTTGTTCGAGAGTTACAAAATCGATGTCCCTACAACTGAGTTTGCGAAAACAGGGACAGGGCATGCTCGTTCGCTCGGTAGCAGGCATCATTCTTGTGATGCTTGTGGCGTTCGGCTGTTCGAGTCTCGTGGATGCTGTAAGTGCTTCCTGGTGGCAGGAGGGACATATCATTCCTCGGATACCGTTCTTTGAGTTTGAGATCAACAACGGGGAATTGATTTCGTTTCTCGTGTTTCTCGCCGGAAGTTTCGGTGTTTACGTGATGGTGGTGAATCATCCGGTCGTCGCGGATTTTTTGATTGAAACCGAAGGTGAGCTCCGGAAAGTTTCCTGGCCGGAGACAAATGAGTTTCTGAATGCGACGGTCGTGGTGTTGATTACCATATTTGTTATTGCGATGTTTCTTGCGCTGGCCGATTTTATATCGGTGAAGTTTATGAAATATTTACGTCAGACGTTTTAATTTCTGGTCGGGCGGTATAGAAACATGGAAGAAGATATCGATCTCGAAAATCAGATCGCGGATGCTGCAGGCGGTGAGGTTGCGAAAGGTCAGGGCGAAGAGCCCGTGGAACAAAGCAAGTGGTTTATCCTTCAGGTGCGAGGAGGGCGGGAGGAGAAAATCAAAAAACAGATCATGCAGAAGCTTCGGTCCGAGGGGTTGCAGGATGAAATTCGCGAGTTGTACGTGCCCAAGGAGAAAATTTCCAAAATTAAAGGTGGTGAACGATCCGTTCATGAGAAGAAGCTGTTTCCGGGATATTTGATGGTGGATATGGACATGGATGAACACGTCCGTCATGTCATGAAATCCGTACGAGGCGTGTATCATTTCCTTGGAGACGAAGAACCCAAGCGGCTTACCCGGGAAGAAGTGGATCAGATGTTTTCTCATGCGGAAACGGACGAGAAGGAACCGAAGGTCAAGATCGATTTCGAGGAAGGGGACACGGTACGGATCAAGGAAGGACCGTTCGAAAACATGGAGGGACACGTCGAAGAATTGTTGCCTGAGAAAGGGCTTGTTCGTCTGACGGTGACAATTTTTGGGCGGGCCACCCCTGTTGAGCTCGAATACTGGCAGCTCGAAGAAATCTAATGTATCGGTTGAGAGGAAACGTTTACGACGAGATGAATCATGGCTGAGAAACCTATCCGATCAGAAATAAAATTGGAGATTCCCGGAGGTCAAGCGTCCCCCGCACCACCGGTTGGCCCGACCCTCGGTGAACACGGATTGCCGATTGGGGACTTCGTCAATCGGTTTAATTCGAAGACGGAGGACCAGCAGGGGGTTCTTCTGCCGGTTGAGATTACGATTTATGAAGACAATACGTTTGACCTTAATATTAAGTCTCCTCCTGCTTCCTTTCTTTTAAAAGAGGCCGCTGAAATCGTCCAGGGATCTCCCCGGCCAAGAACCATTAAAGTCGGTGCGGTGACGGAGGAGCAGACCCGATCCATCGCCGAACGAAAAATGGAGGATCTGAATGCGAATGATCTTGATCAGGCTCAGAAAATCATTGAAGGAACGGCCCGGTCCATGGGCGTGGAAGTATTTGAGACGGAGGAAGAGGCGGAGGAGTTTCGAGAGACGGAAGTGGTCACCGATCTCGATGAACTCGAAGAAGCGGCCGGTGGCGGCGTTGAGGAAGAAGAGGAAGAAGAGGAAGGTCCCTCCGAAGAGGAGGCAGAGGTACAAGAGGAAGAGGCTGAAGAGGAAGACGTTTCATAATTGACCTATTTAACCCCGCTTTTTTCGGTATTCTAACGTTTGGACGTAGAACCCATGGGTGGAAAAAGATACGCTGAAGCGCGTGAACTGGTCGATAAAGATAAGTTGTATTCCCTTGAGGACGCCGTTGAACTGGTCAAGATGTTTGAGACGGCTGATTTTAATGAGACCGTTGAGCTCCTCGCTCTTCTCGGTGTGGATCCCTCCCATTCCGACCAGGTTGTTCGGGGATCGATCAGTCTGCCGAACGGTATTGGGAAGGAGCGGACGGTGCTCTGCTTTGCCGAGGGAGAGGACGCCGAGGACGCCGAAGCGGCCGGGGCAGATTACGTGGGCGGGGAGGAGCTTGTTGAAAGAATTGAAGAGGAAGAATTTTTCGATTTCGACGTGGCCATCGCAGCGGAATATGCCATGCGGTACGTCGGCCCGATAGGCCGGCTGCTCGGCCCGAAAGGTCTCATGCCTTCGCCCAAATCCGGAACCGTGGTTTCGGAAGGGGAGTTTGGACAGGCCGTGGAGGAGTTCAAGGCCGGCCGCCTGGAGTTCCGAACCGATTCGGGAGGGAATGTGCACGTGCCGGTCGGTCAGGAGGATTTTTCGGACGAGGAGCTGGTGGAGAATGTTACGTTTTTTCTAAATCACCTCCGCGCAATTCGTCCTTCCGGCGTTTCGGGACGGTACATGGAGAAATGTTACCTTTCCAAAACGATGAGTCCGTCGGTTCGTTTTTCGCCTGCTTGAATGTCCATCGATTGCACCCGGAACGATGCCAAATATTGTTAAAAACTTGATGGTTCGTGAGTATATGGACCGATTTGGAGATATCAAGGTTTGTGTGCTCGTGAATTACCAGGGGCTTTCCGCGGATGAGGTAACGCAGGTTCGGACTGAATTGACCGAGCAGGATCTGCGGATGTTTGTGCTCAAAAACTCAATTGCTGAACGAGTTTTCGAAGAGGCGGGAAATGAAGGGTTGACCCGTTTTCTGGATCAGCCTGCTGCAATTATCTACGGTCGAGATGAGCCGGTACGCCTTGCGAAAACCGTTACCGAACTCCAGGAGGAAAACGAAAATATGAAGATCCTGGGGGGCATGGTTGATCGAACCCCCCTTGATCCGGAAACGGTGAAGAGGCTTTCGGACTTTCCCACGAGACACGAACTGTTGTCCCAGCTCGCCGCGGGCATGATGGGACCGGTTCGTTCATTTGCGCAGGGGCTCGTCTCACCGATCCAGGATCTGGCAAGGGGGCTGGAGGATTACGCTTCGGAAGATGGGGAGAATCAGGAAGGTGGGGACGAGTAAGTTCGTTCGTTCAGATAAATTTTGTTTTTAAGTGAACTACGTTTAAGGAGATAGACCGATGGCAGAAGAAGCTACGAAAACGAAGGAGGAAACGGAAGAGGCTGAAGAGGCTGAACAGGACGAGGTGAACGAAGAAGAGGGTGCTCAGTCGTCTGAGTCCGAGGAGGAGCAGGACGATGAAAACGAGGGCACTCAAGAAGCTTCTTCAGTGGAGTTAAGCGACGATGCACAGGAGGTTGTGGAACAGTTCCAGGACCTCGATGATGATCAGCGACGGGAGGCTTTTCTGAGCGTGATATCCGAGTCCCCCGTTCTATGGATCAAAGATGTCGTGGATGCCATGGAGGATCGGTTCGGCATTTCCACCGCCG
>CAZSFH010000046.1:0-15576 GCA_964606115.1 uncultured Planctomycetia bacterium
CCGCCCGCTGAGGGATCACTGAGTGCACGGCACCTTTTCAGACCGGGTCTATTTAAAGATCACCGGAAGTATCATTTTCGTGAGATAATAAGAGGCGAGGAAAACGCCGCCGATAACAAAGATGCCCAGCAGAAAAAGCACCCATACCGGAATTAGTGTCTGAACATCGGCTGCAGCGGAGTTCGGCACGGAACCCGATGGATCAGAGCCTGTTCCCGATTCAACCTTTTCAACTTCCTCTTGCCCTTCCTCTTCCTCTTTCTCTTCCTCTTCCTTTTCTTCTTCCTCCTGGCCGGCGTCCGGTACGACCTCCTGTTCTTCCGTATCCTGGTATGCCATTTTTTCTTCTTGATCCAGTAAAATGGCCATTTCCGTCGTGCCGGCCAGAATTCGATCACCGTCCTTGATTCGTACACGTTCAATCGAATTTCCGTTCACTTCCGTGCCATTACTGCTGTCGAGATCTTCCAGATAAAAGATCCCCTCCTCTTTCACGATTTGCCCGTGTTCACGGGAAATTCGAGAGTCGGAAATCGTAATGTCCGTTTCACTTGATCGCCCGAATTTAACGGGGGGATCCACATCGAAGGAGGCTCCCTTCTGTTTTCCGTCAACGATCGTTAACGTAGCCATTATTCCTGATCGGTGAGTCCTTTCAAAAGAATTTTCTGAACAGTGATCAGATCGTGTTGAAGCCAATCGCCCACGTCCTGATCCGACTTCTGAAGCTCTTCACGAAGCTTCACCAGCGCGCTATCCGCTTCACTCAATCGACGCGCGAGACCAATCGCGATGTTTGTAACAAATTTCAGCGCGGAGAGATCCTCCCCTTGCAATTTCCGGTCGAACGAAATTTTCGGAATGACCAAAAGCTCTGCTTCGGTCCGACAGCGAGCCGTGATCGATCGGGGATCATCCGAGATAAATCCCATTTCACCAAAACCGTGGAGCGGTGTTAATCGTACGAACCCTTCCTCGGACGATCCCTCAAGGCGCTTTAGAATTCCGACTTCGCCGTCAAGGAGAATATACATCGCATCACCGGGATTCCCTTCGACAAACACCAACTCGTCTTCCTCATAGCGTTCCCGGTGACAGATCTCAAGAAACGACTCAATTTCGGACGTCGAAAAACGCGCGAACGCATCCGTCTTTTCGAGGAGCTCGACAAGCTCGTGATTTTCAGCGGATCCGTTCATGTATCCTCAAAACTCGGCAAAAAAGTTCCAGGACCTCATCCGTCCCCGTTTATTCCTCTTCCTTCGAGGCCAGAAGAGAAGGGCCGAAATGTCGCAGAAACTGTTTTTTTAACACCGAAAGGTGATCGGCCATCTTCCGCGTGCCGAAAAAATCATCGCGGCGCTGGTAAATGAACTGATACTGTTTCTTAAAATACCTCATCCGTAACCGTTCCTCGCCCTTGACCTGAGAAACGAGCCGATCCAGGACCCGGGAAAGATCTTCGTAAGTAGATTCAAACAACGGATCGGTAGCCTCAAGCCCACGCTTGAAGCGCTGATGATGTTTCTGCCAGCGCTTGATCAGTTTTCGATACAAAGCCGGGTTCTGAACGTCAAGGGAACGTTCTTTCGATACGACTGCTCTGGTTTTGTCCCCCTGTTTATTCGAGGATTCGTTGGACGTTTTGTCTTTCTGGGTCAGAGGAGCGTCCTCAGAACGTCCGAGGAGACGGACCTGGCTGATTTTAAATTTTTCCTCCACTGCGTTTCCTGCGTTGCGCAAATTCATCCGCTCTCCCTTCGACGGAGTTCGCGTGTCAAAATTTTCCCAGGCCTCCCGATATCTCTTAGCAACCTTCTGCAGTTCTGACTGATCACCTTCCCCCACCAGCGAGAGCATCCGGTCAACGGCTTCCACTGCCCGCTTTCCGGAATTCCGAAGAGCAAGCTTGTTCCCGTTAATTTGCTTAAACACCTCCTTGTGCTGTTCGCGAAAGCGTTTGTATTGCTCGATGTACCTAGCACGCGTTACAGCAGGCGCCCGTCTCCCATCAGAGGCCCGGGCGCCTGGATTTGAGATGGGATAGTCGTCCGGATCCGACACCTCGACCTGACTGCACCCGAACAGAACAAGCAAGAAAACAATCCATGAAAAACGTTGCATCGTCTCGTCAAAAACCTTATCAACATTAAGAAATAAACGCTAGGAGGCTGCTGAAAAACCCCCGGAATCATCGGTGAAACGAGCTACGTCGAAGAACGCGAAATCCACCGAAGGCAATGCCGTCCATCCATCGCCGAAGAGGATTTATAAAACCTGTTCGGGATAACTCGTTTCGCCTCAAAAAGATACGTTCGGCCGGCACTCCACGAACTGATGTTCTCAGCAACGCACAGACGGCAATTCCTGTGAAATCACGCCGTCCTGCCGCACCGATCGGAATCGCAGGAGCGAAGCGGACGCGTTTTTCAGCCGTCTCCTGGCAGAGCACCGCGAGAACGTCGACAGCACGTTCAAGCGGTCAGAAACTCTCTTTATTGAAAGCGAACGTTTGGTTCACTGTCAATAATGTAAACAGCAGGAATTGGTTTTTCAAGCTTATGGTTCGCTTTTCGAAACGAAGACGAGCAAAATACAATGGCCACTGAACCGGTGTCCTACCGTTTCGAAACTTGTTCACCTATCGTATAATAAACACTTTCGAGAGCAACGTCCTGAATTCATCAAGCTGGTGTACCCGATTGCGTTCACGGAATCTTCTCTGAATAAGTCCAGCATGATAACGTGAGAAACTCGCAACCTCAGCATCTTTATTTCGGCAAAGGTCAGGAATGTTGATGAAGCAATACCGAAAAAGTACATTGCTGACGATAAATGACATGGGGAGTCCATCGACGGGGCTGCTTCCTCGATAATTCTTGCTCCCACCCGCTCGTCGTGCGATGTAGAAAATGAATGCTTGAATGACATTCATTTCTTCAAACACGAAAAACGGAGCATGTGAATTTCTCGCTTTGTCCGACAAACGGCCCCCCCGGAGATTTCCAGGAGATCATGTTAAGTGAAACGGAAAAAGAAGAAATTCTTACAGATATCCCATCGGAACCAGGGGTTTATCTGATGAAAGATGAAGAGGGACGAGTTCTCTACGTCGGAAAAGCGGTGGATCTTGAAAGCCGGGTTCGCAGTTATTTCCATGACTCCACGGAACACTCCACAAAAATCCGAAAAATGATGAACGACGTTCACACCGTGGAACACCTGATCACCGAATCAGAGGTGGAAGCCTTACTGACTGAAGCCCGACTGATCAAAGACATCCAACCTCCTTACAACAGTCGACTGAAAGATGATAAATCAAGGATCCTGATCCAGATTCGTAGTGATGAAGACTTTCCCCGGGTGGAGCTGGTCCGCGAAACGGACGATCTCAACCCCGATCGGTACGATTACTACGGACCGTTTTTAAGCGCCGGTGATGTGCGGGGAGCGCTCAATGTACTTCAGAAACTTTTCAAATTTCGAACCTGTGACCTGGACATCGAAGCTGGAGATCCGGACAATCAGTATTTCCGTCCCTGCCTGCTCTATGAAATTGAACAGTGCACAGCTCCCTGTGCCGACCACATCTCGCAGGAAGCGTACGAAAAGGACATCAAATCCTTTAAAGAGTTTCTCGAGGGGAACCGTGAAGAGCTCATCAATGAATTAAAAGAACGAATGTGGACGGCATCGGAAGAACTGGAATATGAACGAGCTGCGAAGTTACGGGATCAGATCGAACAGATCGAAGGGCTCGAACGAAAAGGGACCCTCGAAGACGTAGACCGCACCCGGGTTCCCCCACAAGATCCATCGAACGCGTTAGAGAATCTTCAATCTCTCCTCGAACTCGATTACCTTCCTCGAACGGTACACGCCACGGACATCGCGACGCTCTCCGGCCGGGAAGCAGCCGGAGCCATCGTCACCTTCGTGGACGGGAAACCGTTTAAGGACGGATACCGAAGGTATCGTATTAAAACGGTTGATCATACCGATGACTACGGTATGATACGGGAGGTCATTCGCCGCCGGTTTACCAGACTCCGGGATGAGGAACAACCGTTTCCTCACGTCCAGCTGATTGACGGGGGACGGGGACACCTGAATGCCGTGCTTGATGAATTCGAAAAACTGGATATCGACCCCCCGGCGCTGGTCGGAATGGCCAAACAAAAAGAGGATCGGCTCATCCTTCCGAATGCATCCACTCCCATCCGTCCGGATTCGTCTCATCGGGGATTTCAGATTCTCCAGCACGCACGAGATGAAGCCCACCGATTCGCCGGCCACTACCACCGTATTCTGAGAAACAAACGACACGAGCCCGACTAACATCGACCGAGATTACCCTGTGTTGCGCCCCTGCTCTCCTGGTAGTGGTCTATTTACATCTCCTCAGGCGCAAGATCCTCAAAGCGACACATCGAACGATACGGACAACCGGCCCGACAGGGATCCGGCGAGACGTCGAATCGTCCTTCCCGAACATTTTTTGCGATCTCCCTGGCTCCGTTTTTCACCCGTTTTCGAATCTCCTCCCACCATTCCTCGGGGTCCTCGTCCTGCCGGGCGCTCACGGTACGAAGAGGTTCACGACGATCCTCCTGCAGGGCGAGAATACCCGCACTCCAATCCTGAATCGATCGAAACGGTTCCCTTTCCGACTGAGCCGAGGCAAGCAGGTAAACGGGAATCTGAAAACTCCGTTTCCCAAACTCCTCCATTTTCAACGCATCCCGGTACGACTGTGAAAACCGGCCATTCTTGTAATCGATCACGGTCCCCCGTCCTTCCTCGCTGACGTCAATTCGGTCAATTCGTCCTTCGATCACCGGCACCTCGTCGTCCGGTACCGAGGAAAACACCGCCGGTAGAGCGTGATCCGATCCAAACGGAACTTCCTGATAACTCCGTCGATTTTCGGTTCGATTTCGTTCGAGATAGCGGACGATTCGTTTCACGCGAATCCGAAGCCGTTCCTTATTCACGTCCCAGAAGGACGGGTCTCCATGGAAGTCATAGGAAGACCACCGTTCAAACATCCGATCACACTGCTGTTCCACGAAGGATTCGTCGATGCTCGAGCCATCCGAATCCCAATCATCATAAATGCGTCGAAAGATCTCATGAAGAAGCAGTCCTTCCTTCCTCCGATCAAGGCCGATGCGTGACTCATCCCATTCTTCAAGATCCAGAATTCGCTCGCTGAAGAACGCGTAAGGACACTGTGCAAATCGTTCCAGCCCGGACACGGTCCATCGGTTTTGCTTGATACCAAACCCGGTTTGATCGAGAAGGTCTCGCAATCGTTCGATGCCGTCCACCACTCCACTCCAGGGACCGGCACGAGCTCGTCGCTGTTCCGGATCCGACTCCGAAAAAAAGAGCTGACGCCTCCACTCGAGCCGGACCCGTTCGAGGACCTGACTTAAACGCCGGTTCGAATCGTGCGTTTCTGTTTGGTTCTCACCGCTTGCTCGGTACGCTGTATCATTCGTCTCCGTGACCTGGCGTTCTGTATCCGAACGAGTCACGATGCCTGTCCCATCGACCTCACCGCTCACGTCCGTCTGAGGGCGATCGGTTCGATCCTGATCTTCCTTCAGCCGCTTCCGGACGTCTTTCAGATACGCGGAGGGCATCTGTTCATTTCCACCTCCGTCATATAGAGACCAGGATAACACGAGACCGTCGACGGCCGAGGAAAGTGCTCGATAGAACAGGAATAATTCCCGGTCCCGTTTCTGAGCGGCCGTCTGCAGGACGGACGATTCCCGAACCTCTCGCAGGTGCCGTATCAGTTCACCACTTAAAAACGGGTCATCGACGACGGGTTTCGGCCAATTCCCGTCGATCATCGACATCATGAACACTCGCTTATACGTACATCCCGCCAGATCCTGTGGTTCAACAACCCGAACCCCATCGGACGGACCGGTCCAGCTCCGTCTCTGGCGATTATATTCCTCCCAGATCGTCGAAAAATACGACAGTGCTCGTTCCGGTTGCCGGACGCGTCCACACACCTCGGTCTCCTGCAGGCCCGTATACAGCTCATGGACGAACGAACGGAACACCGATACCGCTTGAAAGCTTTCGACCTGTCCGTTCAGTTCCAGATCCGTCTCGAGCAGTCGTGAACGGATTCGAAACTCGTGTTCGGTTTCCAACATCCGTTCCACCAGCTCCAGAACGGACCGGAAGCAGCGATCCTCTTCCAGTTCGCCCACCAGCCGCTGAACGTCTTCGCGGACCTTCTTCAACGTTGATAGAATCCGTTCCTCCCGGTCCCGGGTCCCCGGAAAAAAGGAGATATCCGGATGCTTGGATTCATAGGCGTCAATCCGTTGTTGCAGAGCGTTTTCAAGATCATTCAACCGCTTTTTCCAGGTTTCCGAGTCCCCTCCCGTTATCCCCGCTTCCCGAAACAGCTCCTCGATCCCTCCGTCCTGAATGTCGGCTCGCCCCCCGAGCAAACGGTTTCGGATCAGTCCGGAAACCTCCTCACTCCTGAGCCCCTTCAGCGCCACACGCACCGGCAGAAGAAATGAAATGACCCCGGGATGGAAGTCCGTATACCCGGTTTCTCGGGAGCACACGGGTACATCCATCTCACGGAGGACCCGGATGATTCTCCGGTAGCCCGTGTCGTTCGAACGAAAGACCACCGCAATTTCATCCGGGGCAATCCCATTCTCAATGCATTCCCTGACCTCCCGCGCCACGTTTAGTGCCTCCTCACGGGGATGACTCGCTTCTAGAAATCGTATCGAACGGTCCGCTGGAATTCGTTCCAACTCCAGGAGCTCTTCGGGCGCACGAAAAATCTGCTCCTTGATCTGATCAAGGGCATGCGACGAACGATTTTCCGGGGGACGAAGTGACGGGTCGACCTGATTCAGGTTCAACCCCTGCCGTTCAAATTTCCTGAGGGTTGGGAACACCCAGGCAAAAGCCTCTTCCCGATCAGGATTGTAATCAAACTGAAGCTCCACGCCTTCCACGTTCTGCACCAGTTCGAGGAGAATTTCGAACTCAAGATGGCGCAAAAAGCCAAGGTCTTCCACGTTCAGCGTGTCCACGGTTTCAAAGGGTTCCGGGAGGTGATCAAGCTCTTTCGCGCGTTTCAAAAGTGCTTCCAGTTGACCTGGA
This sequence comes from uncultured Planctomycetia bacterium, assembly GCA_964606115.1. Lineage (GTDB taxonomy): Bacteria > Planctomycetota > MHYJ01 > CAYXQY01 > CAYXQY01 > CAYXQY01. The sequence continues at coordinate 7,159 of CAZSFH010000046.1, forward strand.
CGGTCGAGTACCTCTTCCTCCCTGAGAAGATGCATGTACCGTTCAAGCACCCCCGGAAGCTCTTTGTGCACACGGGAACCGGACGGACTCCATCGCTGTACTGCTTCCCGAAGCACATCCGGCGTGATTCGGGCCATGCCGAGAACGTAGCGTATTCGTAGAAAACGGCGAATAAGAAGGGAGGGGCGTGCGGTGGAGGAAAAACATGAGGGAGGACCGGGTTGATCGGGTTCGAAACCAAGTGCGCGATGCATCGCAAGAAATCGAAACCAGACTGGTGCCTCGGGAGGATGGTCCAGGTGGGAGATCATTTCGGAAAAAAACCGCGCCCTCGTCTGGACGACCGTTTCCGTCACGGCCGTTTCCGCGTCGTCTCCGAGACGGTCCGAAAGCCGTTGCTTTCGTTTTAACTCCGAACCAACAATGATCAGCTCTTCAGGGGAATCCGATACTTGCTGATTTGTCATACCCTTCGTTCAGCGTCGCGAATCATCGAACTCCGTTCTTAACTGGATCGATAACTTCAAATTTCACCAGCAGGACAGCGCGAGAAATACGCGCCCTCCGTTCTTCGTGTTGAAGGAATGAATGCCCTTCAGGAACTCATTTCCCGCAACGCACTTCGTGCGGGGGACGAGTTCCCGCGGCACCAATCAACAATTTTTTTTATTCGCGTGGCAGAATCCGCAGAATCGACGAGTAGTCCATCGCGTGCACTTGTGGCTGTGATCCACCGCTCCCTGCAGGGGAAGACGGACGGACCCGGGATCCCGCAATTTGCATGAAATGAAACTCCTTTTCCAGCTGGTCTCTTCGGTAACCGGTCTTCGAATCGATCATATAGACTCCTGGTGTCTTGCTGGTGGGATCCGGGTCGTCGGCTCCCGGGATCGAATTGATCCACTGACGAACCGTTCGAACGGGATGTTGCCGGAACGGTTTCGAGTACGGATCTTTGATTTGATAACCGCCAGCTCCGTCCACCGTTCGTGAATGAATGGAACGGTAGAAAAACAGGGGCCCCGATACCTCACGATCGGCAATCAATATGGACCCGGGGGGGAGCTTTCGTGTATCCTTCCAGAAATTCTTAGCGCTTCGTTCATTCATTTTCCACGGTTTCAGAAAATAGGCCCTCTCGTTGCGATATCCAAGAGAACGGTTGGGATAAATGTGGCGGAATATATCGTTTACTTCCTCGCCGGGAATCCAGATATACAGAAGCACCGGTGACAGGGTCAAAATCACAAGAACACTGAACAACATCGAACCGAGGGAGCTTTCGATTTCCCCCCTCCGGACCCGCATGTACGATACAATCCATTCCACTCCACCCCCGATCCAGATCGAAAACAGAACAAATGATCCAATCATCCGATAATAGGAGGTTGCTGAACGGGAGGGATCGGCGAGAAACGCAAACAGCAAAAACGGCACGGCCACCAAACATAAAAACGCCCGATCCTGTCGCCAATCAAGCCAGAATCCGAAACCGCCGATCAGAAATCCGAACAGGGGAAATTGATAAAAGAGTGCGCCGGCATAACGAAATACCCCCTGCGCGATCGCCAACGGCGACGACAACATCGTCCGCAAATCGGCCGGAACTGAAAACAGCACCCGCATTCGTTTGAGGAGTCCGCGGTCCTCACCCGTTCCAAACAGAAGGAGCGCGATCAGCAATCCGCTCCCCAGCACAAAACTGAGCACGGCCCCACCCCATTCCCGGGGGGCCGGAAAAACATCGTCCATCCAGAGAAAAAGTACGAGCCCGGGAATCAGAGCCAGAAACAGAAACGAGTCCGTCAATCCCAACCCAATCAGAAAAGCGGTCACGTAGAACCACCCGGCTCCCTCCTCTGCTTTTCGGAACCGAAGCGTCGAATACACCACACCCAACAGGAGAACGGCATGAAGCGTATAGGGTCCGGAAATAACGGAAACATGCCAGAACAGGTGGGACAAACCAAGTGAAAAGGCCGTTACGAGCGATGCAAACCGGGACACGTCTCGCAGCCTGCAAACCTGATACAGAATACCGAGCGAAACCCCACCGAGAATCGTGGAGAGCAAGTTCTGGAACAAGGCCGCCCTTTCCGATTCCAACTGAGAAAGGAGGGGATCGAGGTTCAGTAGAGCGCCAAGCAGAATCCGTAGATTGTGATGGTCCGTCGTCAGACCAAGCTGAAGGTCGACGGAGTACCGGGCGACGTGCGCCCCCGTACCCCATCCGATAACGGGTTGAAGAGTGAGCAGATAAAGAAGATACCCGGAGAAAATCACTCCCATTCCACAAACCTGGTCGAGGGACGGTGCTCGTAGCCAGATGGAACGGTTGTTACCCATCTGAATGCCAGGAAGAATCTCGCACCGACCACTCCCCGGTAAAATTGTATTCCGCTGGACCTTCCATGTATATCGGCGATCCGTCCCGATCCCACGAGATCCTCAGATCCCCGCCGTCCAGGTGGACGTCAACAGGACTCGACGCCCGGTTGGTGATAATCGAGGAAACCGTAATCCCACAGGCGCCAGTACCGCATGCTTCGGTTACCCCGGCGCCCCGTTCCCAGGTTCGCTGTCGAAGCTCGTGTTCTCCGAGCACTTCCACGAAATGCACGTTCGTATCTTCGGGAAACGCCGAATGACACTCCAGCTCCGGGCCCCAGTCCCGAAGAGGAACGTCCTCCGCGTTCTCCACAAAAATGGTGACATGCGGATTGCCGGTTGATACCGCCGTCACCTGAAACTCTTTGCCGTTCACCTCGAGTTGTTCATCCTGGACCGGTCCGTCGGGGCCTTTCATGGGAATCTCCGAACGCTGAAGGCCGGGAGATCCCATGTTCACCCGTACGCCTTCGACGGTTTCGTTCCGGTTGTCAAGCCGGAGTTCAATCTCTTTCAATCCGGCATCTGTCTCCACCGTAAAGTCCGGCCGTTCCACCTCCCCGAGGTCGTACAGTAACCGTGCAAAACAGCGAATTCCATTTCCACACATCTCGGGTCGCGAGCCGTCCGGATTGAACATGACCATTCGAAACGGTGCTTCCTCTCCCTCCTCAATCAACAGGAGACCATCTGCTCCCACGCCCCGCTTTCGATCACAGAGAAGCTGAATTTCGTCTTCTGGCGGATGCTCCTGAAACGAGCGTCCGTCGAAGAGCACAAAATCATTCCGGGTCCCGTTCATTTTGTAAAAAGGGACAGCGTTCTCGTCGAACATGTCGGTATCAGATCAGAGAAACTGAAAACGTCTTCAATCAGCGCTCATTCCGGGGCTCAACAGTGATCGGAGAAACTGCTTCCGGTTTTAAACGATAGTGCTGGGCGTCCGGATTCCATTTCACTTTGCTGCTGTACGCGTTCCACCAGTTCTTCCAGTCGACTTCTTTACGGCGATTTTGCTCCCGGGTTGCAACCACGGCGGAGGGATGACCGAAATCCCTGTTCATGACGTTCTTCAACACCCGGTGAGCATCCATCTTATACAGATCGTCGGCGTTCGGCTCAGAGGCCCTGCCGCCTGAAACCTTTTCTCCAGTTCGGGAGGCCCTCGAATTCACCGGCTTCCCCTGACCTTCCGACGGATACAGTGACGAGCCTCGGCCGGCGGAAAGGTAATCGATTAGATCCGGCACAGCGGAATGGTCCCCGATCTGGACCAGGGCCCGCGTGGCGAAGTACCGGGTATCCGGATCAGTCGATTTCTTCAATTCCAGAAGCCGGCTCCGGGCTTTCGACAGGTGAAGACGACCGATCACGCGGATCAAGCGAAGGTTTTTTTGGCCGTTCTCAAGGGATGTCAGCAAACGCTCCCGGAAGGGCTCGGCACCGATCTCCACCATTAACTCCTCCGCGTTCTTGCGCCGTGTAAGCTTCGAGTCCGAGATGGCGTCGACAATCTTCTCCGAAACCTTGTCGACATACGGTTTCACCTCTTTCGCCAGAGCTTCCACCTCGAGATTTTGGGAACCGAGCCGTCTCCAGACACGAGCCTGAAGCGCGAGGGTCCGTTTCTCCTCCGATAGAGCTTCCTTCCCGTTTTGAGAAGACGAGCCGGACCCGTTATCACGAGGGATCTCGCTGGAGCGTCCGGTGGATGAAGAGGATCGATCATTCTCCTCACGTTCCCGTACTGAAGTTGGGGACCCGGGTTCGCGGTCGATCTCTCGTGAGGTGAGAAGACGTTCCTGTAAACGGGACCGAAGTTTTTCGAGCCGCTTGTTGAGGTTGCGATGCTTTTCTGTTAACCGGGAAATGGTTTTTTCCTGTTTCTTTAACCGCTTTTCAACCTCCTCAATTCGCCGCGAGGAAACCTTCTTCATTCGCTTGAGATCCGACCGGACGGATTTCTTGAAACGGTCCACCTGTACGCGGCGATCCAGTTCTTTGAACGAATCGTTCCGGCATCCCCCCGGGATGGAAAACAGCACGAACAGGCCGAGAACGATGCAAAGATAGCGATTGGTCATGTCAGATCCCACCCTATTGCGAAGCGTAAAAGGCCAGGAAGGACTCGAAGGAGTCCAGTTGTAAAAACGAACCGGACTCCAGACGATCGAATGCATCTATCACAATACTTTCACGTCAAAAAAGAACTCCTCGGGCAGGACTCGAACCTGCAACAAGTCGGTTAACAGCCGACTGCTCTACCAATTGAGCTACCGAGGATTACAGGATTGCTATATTGTACGCAACCGTGCGATTTCAATCAACCGTCCAGCAACTCGCCGTCCACCATAGAGCGGTTCTCGAGTTCCTCGAAAAGCCGATCCCGGACCGTGTCGTAATCGGCGGCACATTCAACCGGTTCATTAATGTATCTCGGCTCGACGTCGTCGATCTGATCTTTGTGATAATCAATTTTAAAATCCACAAATTTTAATCCCGTCGCAGTGGAAATAACGACCACCCGGTGATGCGACTTGATCACGTCGCGCCGAACCAGCTTGATCAGTGCAGCGAGGGCCACCCCGGTATGGGGACATGAAAACAACCCCGAACGATCCGCCCAGTGAGCCGCGTTGGCGAGTTCATCCTCCGATGCCTGTTCGACAATACCGTCAAACTCCTTGAGGACCTTGATGGCTTTTTTGCGGCTCACCGGATCCCCGATCTGAATGGCCGACGCTTCGGTTTCACGGGCTTTCATCGGCTCAAACGTCTCGAAATCATTCTGGTAACTCTGATAAAGGGGATTGGCCCGTTCGGATTGTGCACAGACGATGCGCGGTTTCCAGTCAATAAGACCCGCCTCGTTCATTTCTCGAAAACCCTTTCCCAGAGCCGAAACATTGCCGAGGTTCCCCCCCGGGATCACAATAAAGTCGACCGGTTCCCAGTCGAACTGCTGGGTTATTTCATAACTGATGGTTTTCTGACCTTCGACCCGAAGTGAATTCATGGAATTGGCCAGATAGACGTTGTTCTCCCGGCACAACCGCTTCACCAGTTTCATACACCCGTCGAAGTCGGTGTCCAGTGAGAACGTCAGTGCTCCGTTGGAAATCGGCTGAATGAGCTGTGCAGTGGTCACCTTATCCTTGGGAAGGATGACAACGGACTGCAGACCCGCGGCGGCACAGTACGCAGCGAGTGACGCGGACGTGTCACCGGTGGAAGCACATGCGACCGCCGGTACGTCCCGACCGTCGGAGATCATTTGATTCACCATGCTGACAAGAACGGTCATGCCCAGATCTTTGAACGATCCGGAATGGCTCTGACCGCATTGTTTTACCCACAGATCGTCCAGACCCAGCTCCCGTCCGAAGCGTTTGGCCGGAAACAGATTCGTGAGACCTTCGTAAAGGGATACGACGTTCTCATCCTCCACCGCCGGACAGACCCATTCCTTTTTTCCCCAGACCCCGCTTCCATACGGAATTTTCGTGGTGCCATACCGACGATCGAAAAGATCCTTCCAGGACTCCATCGACCGTTCCTTGAGTGCGTTGTAGTCGTGCTGAACCTCCAGGAGGGAACCGCATTCTTCACAGCTGTACACGATCTCCGAGAGGTCGTACTGAACATCACAGCCGCTGATGCATTGGAGCCAGGCGCTGTACTTGGACACGGTATTTCGTCCCCCCGAATGAGTGGAAATGGATAACAAAACCGAGTTCTTCTGTATCATACAGGATACGGAAATCAGATCAAAAGAGAGGTGGTCCGGCACGTTGAGAAATACCCCCTCTTCTCCTACAATAAACCTCGAAAACCAGTTGAACAGATCATAACGTCTTCCGAACCTTTTTCTTTTGCAGGTAATCGTATCCCGGACGGGGTTGTTCGAAACGTAGTCCCGTCCCTTCTTCTCCGGCGATTTCCCGAACGCCCGAACGATGGAACTCAACCAGGAATTACAAAACACAGAAGAACTTCAAACAACGGTTTCACAGCAACTGGTTCTGGCTCCTGAAGTCATTGAGTCCATCGAAATCCTTCAGTTGCCCACCACCGATCTCCGGGAATTGATTCAAACAGAACTGGAAACCAATCCTACGCTTGAACTCGAGGAGGAAACCCCGGACGACGAGGAATTTGATCTGGAGGAAGACTCGCTGGATCGCGAGGAGGACGATGATTTTGACGATGAACGTCTGCTGGAGATGCTCGAAGAACGGCGGGGCCGGGATGAAACGTTCCAGGGTTACGATTACGAAGGGGCCGACCGAAAAATGGACGCCCTGTACAATACTCCTGCACCCGAACAGGGATTTCAGGAAGATCTGATCCAGGAGATACAGCTTTCCGACGAACCGGAACACATCCGAAAGATTGCGGAATTTCTTGCCTTCAACCTGAACGAGGACGGATTTCTTGAAGTAGACCTCGACGAAGCGCTGGAATCCATCAACGACAACCTTCGGCAGGTGGCCAAACAGTTCATCGACCGGATTCGTTCATCCCGTCCGGCGCCGGACGGGACGATTCCCCTCGAGCGCTTCCGGCGGGAAATCCAGGGATCGGAAAACGAAGCGTTTCAAGAACGGATTCTTGATGAACTCGCGGAACGGGGAGAGCTTCCCTCCTCCACGGATGAACTGCTGGACGCGGTTCTGTTTACGGACGAGGACGCTGAACGGGGTTTGAATTTGCTTCAAAACCTCGGCCCTCCGGGTCTCGGGGCCCGTTCCGAACAGGAGTGTCTCCGTCTTCAGCTCGATCCGGACGACGAGGCGTATGAGCTGAAGAACCGAATCGTTTCCGAACACCTTGAGGATGTACGGGACAATAACCTCAAAAAATTAAGCCGGGAATTGGACCTCGATCTTGATCGCGTGAAATCACTGGTCGAAGAGATTCGCTCTCTCGAGCAGAAGCCGGGCCAGGAGATCTCGGGTGAGCCCGCGCGAGAAATTACCCCGGACGTGGTGGTGCGAAAAGTGAACGGAGACTATGAAGTGGAAATGAATGATTCCTACGTCCCGCAGGTCAATGTATCCCGGAAGTACCTGGATTTACTTCGAAACGATTCCCTGAGCAAGGAAGCGAAGGATTACGTAAAGAAAAAGTTGAAGAGTGCAAAAAACCTGAAAAGCTCCATTCAGCAGCGAAGGGAAACCATTCAGAGCGTCGCCGAAGTGATCGTCGACCGCCAGGAAGAATTCCTCGAAAAGGGAGTCAATTTTTTGAAACCGCTCAAGATGGAGGAGGTTGCGGACGAGGTCGGCTGTCACTTATCGACCGTCAGTCGCGCAACCGACGGGAAATATATGCAGACCCCCTGGAAAGTTATCCCGATGAAAGGTTTTTTTACCCAGGGAGCCCGGGGGGCCAACGGTGAAGACGGCCCCTCCCGGGTCAGCGTGATGAATCGAATTAAAACCATCATCGACGAAGAAGATAAATCCAACCCCCTCTCCGATAACGCCATCGCCCAGGAACTGGAGGATCGGTTCGACATCGATATCTCCCGGCGGACCGTCAATAAGTACCGAAAGGAGCTGGACATTCCGTCGTCAACAAAGCGAAAAGAATACTGACGTCCGTTTTCCGGACGAGCCGTACAGGTTCCGCTTCTTTACTGACTTCAACCTCTACAATCTCCTTTTTTTAACTCCATGATTACCTATCCACTCCGGTTCTTGTTCGTCGGACTGTATCGATTCTGGCTCGGCCTCAAACAAACCCTGTTCCGACCATCCGGTTCGGTACTAGAACTGAACGTTCACGAGATCCCCGATCAACCCTCTCCCATCCCGTTCCTGCAGAGTGGCTTGAGTCTGTTTGATTACCGCCGTTTGCTCAAGCGTGCCGCCTCGGATCCAAACATCGAAGGGGTTATTCTTCGTATTGACGGTCTGGGACAGACCGGCTTCGGAAAACTTGAAGAGTTGCGAGAGTTGCTACGCAAATGCTCTCGCTCGGGAAAATTGACCGTGACCTCCTCCTGCGATGCCGAGCGTGCACTAC
>CAZSFH010000047.1:0-15548 GCA_964606115.1 uncultured Planctomycetia bacterium
CGTGGATCGCCCGAGGGATCTCTTTGAAACGGATGCCCATGATCTACCCGACCCCTCCAGCGTCACGCTGATTTCAGGCCCCAGCGCAACGGCGGACATGGGACCGCTTGTTCAAGGAGTTCACGGTCCCGGCGCGCTTCACATTATTTTACTCGACCCTGAAGAGGGAGGAAACGCATGAAGGATCCATCTTCACAAACCGAGTTTGACGACCCCTCCGCCGCGTCACGGGAGCTTGCCGAGAAATCCTCGCGGGAGAAACTCAAGAAAAGCATCCGCATGGCGCTGGAAATCGAACAGGAGGCCGTCTCCACGAACACGCGGTCTTTCAATCAGAACCGCTACACGGCGACGGGACAGATTGATGACTACGAATCGCTCAAGGACCGTACACGGGAACTGAAGGAACACGCCATCGAACGACTGCCCGAACTTGTTGATGAGCTGAAGGAAATCATTAACGAACGGGGTGGAAACGTCTACCTGGCGGAGGACGGGGCGGATGCTCGTGAGTACATCACGCGGGTGTGTGAGGAATACGGCGTAACACGCGCGGTTAAATCGAAGTCCATTACCAACGAGGAAATTGATCTGAACGAAGCCCTCGAATACACGGGTGTGGAAGTCGTGGAAACGGACCTGGCCGAGTTCATCCTCCAGCTCGCCGACGAGCCCCCCTCCCATATCGTGGCGCCCGCCATCCATCGTACTCGTGAGCGAATATCAGAACTTTTCAAAAAACACTTCGATACCGACCGGCCCCTCGATACCGGTGAAGACTTAACCCGGTTCGCGAGGGACGTTCTGCGGAAGAAATTTCTTTCCGCCGACGCTGGTATCACCGGGGCCAACTTCATCTCCGCGGATACCGGATCTCTTGCTTTCGTCGAGAGCGAGGGGAACATTCGAATGACCACTCACGTCCCGCCCATCCATGTGGCGGTGGCGGGCGTTGAAAAAATCTTACCGCGGAAAGAGCATCTCGGCCCGTTTCTGGAACTACTCGCGCCGAGCGCCACCGGACAGCCGCTAACCTCCTACACGAGCGTGTTACAACCACCGATGGACCTCCCCACGTATTCTTTCAACGGAAAAAACGGTCCGGACGAACGGGCGTTTCACCTTGTGCTGCTCGATAACGGCCGGTTTCAGATGCGGGAGGACGACCAGCTCCGGGAGGCGCTGTACTGTATCCGCTGCAGTGCATGCCTGAACACGTGTGCAAATTTTCAGGTGGTCGGGGGCCATGCGTTCGGAGGGGACACGTATGCCGGCGGCATCGGCGGTTCCTGGGAAGCCGGCACCAACGACCTGGACAGCGCGCATTTCAATGAACTCTGCACGGGTTGTTCCCGCTGTGTACCGCAGTGCCCGGTCCGCATTGATATTCCCTGGTTGAATACCGTCCTCCGAAACCGACTTAATCAAAAGTCGGATACGGACCTGTTTTCCGGTGTATACGACGGTTTGATGCCGGAGGATCAGCCGGACACCAAAGTCCCGTTCGAAAAACAGTTTTTTGGGCGTTTTAGCGAATTCGCCAAGTGGGGCTCCAAACTTGCTCCGTTTTCAAACTGGCTCACCAAACTGGCTCCTGTTCGATACGTCCTGTCCTCACTGTTCGGGGTCTCTTCTCATCGAGACCTTCCCTCATTCTGTTCCCGTACGTTGATCGATCGCTGTCAAATTCAACCACCCGATGAGCGCCGCTCAGAAATGCTCGCCCGAGGCCCGGCAAGACGAATTCACCCGGAACGGCCGGTCCTGCTCGTCGCCGATCCCTTCACGAACTACGTCAACGCAGACTGGGGAAAAGTTGTGTTTGACCTGTACCAGGATCTCGGTTTATCGGTACAGGTGAGTGAACCAATCGTGGCCGGACGCTCCGCTCTCTCACAGGGCATGATTGACACGGCAACCAAACAGGCACGAGACGCTTCTCGTTTTCTGGACGAAAAATTATCCGATGGATACGATCTCGTGGTCATCGAACCAAGCGAACTGGCGATGTACCGAATGGATAACAGGCGCCTGATGAGAGACGAGGAACAGTTCGAGCGAATTCAACAGAACGTCTATGGGTCCATTGAATACCTTGAACAACTTCTTGAGAAACAGAACCTGTCGCCGGAAGACGTGTTTGATCCCTCCGGTGACGATACCTTGAACCTTTTCTATCACGCTCACTGCCAGCAACGGACCCTGGACCTTGAAACCCCGGTCCGGAACCTACTCGAGGGGGCAGGATATACGGTTCGTACTTCCACCGCCGAGTGCTGCGGGATGGCGGGGAGCTTCGGTTACAAGGACGGGTTCTATGAAGTTAGCCAGGCCGCCGCGGAGCATCTCCTGGATGAACGGTTGGACGCCTACCCGGACAGCACGTCATTCCGAACGGTCGCAAGCGGTGTCTCCTGCCGTGAACAGATCGAACAAAATACGGGAACGGAGGTTCTTCATCCCGCACACCTATTGAAAAATCATCTTCGAATAGCAGATTTCGAACAGGGGAAGGAACGATAAATTAATTTTGGATCCAGACGGGACCACAGGAACACAATTTTATCTCAGTAACCCCTGTTACGCTTTTCCCTCCTTCGTCGCTCATTGACTCTTCTCTTATACTCAACTCAGATTGTCCCCCTGGATGTATTTGTTTATAATACACGTACTAATGAACATTGTTTCAGGTCATCCAATCATGAATGAACCAATTGAAGCCACGGGCAAGTCGAATTCCGAGAAAATGCCCTGGTCGATGATTAAAAAACTGGCGATCGGCGGAGGAAGTCTGGGGCTGATGGTCGCCGCCTATTTCTTATCCTTTCCCCCGCTGTACGCGGTGGCCGGACTGGCACTCATTTATCTGTTTTCGTCAAGCTGTGGAGGCTGAGGATAATTCTCGGATCCCGTGAGGATCCAGTTTTGAACTGCGTAAGAAACCGGGAATGCCTTCCTTCTCCCGCTCTTCATTCTCAGCTCATCGGCAGTCGATGTGGCTCGAAGCCGATGGAGCACGTCTGAAGTTTACATCTATGTGACCATGCCGGAAACACGCTCGACCGCAAATCCGCTCCCGTCCTCCACCCGAAATGCACTCGAGTCACGATTACGAGGAGAGGTCCATGTCGACGAGGTAACGCGTTCGGTATTCGCAACGGACGCGAGCCCTTTCCGGGTTCAACCTCTCGCGGTCTGCTGTCCAGTAGACGCCGAGGATCTAAGAACCACCGTCGAAATTGCCTCCGAACACGGTGTCGCCGTTCTGCCCCGTGGTGCCGGCACGAGCCTGGCCGGACAGACGGTCGGTCAGGCCATCGTAGTCGACATGACTCGTCATATGGATCAGATTCTCTCCGTTGATCCGGCTCAGCAATCCGCCAGTGTCCAGCCCGGTTTGGTGCTGGATGACCTGAATGAAGTACTGAAGGAGCACAACCTGATGTTCCCACCCGATCCGGCCACACACAATCGCTGCACGATTGGTGGTATGATCGGAAACAACTCCGCCGGTTCCCATTCCATACAATACGGTCAGACCGTTGACCACGTGCTGGAGCTTGACGCCGTACACCCGGATGGAAAAAAAATTCATTTCGAGCCCGTCCCTCGTGACAAAACCGATGAACGTTCCACATTTTCTTCCGACCACGAGTGGTCTCTCGTCAGCAAAATACTGAACCTCTGTGAAAACCGTCGAGACGTCATTCGTGAGCGTTACCCAAACATTCTCCGGAACGTTGCCGGTTATGCTCTCGATCGGCTCGTCGACTGCGATCCCGTCAATCCCGCGGATCTTCTCGTGGGCTCGGAAGGTACGCTCGCGGCCGTTTCCCGAGCTCGTTTGAACCTCGTCCCAGTACCGGAACACACGGTTCTTGGTGTGGTGCAGTTCGATGATCTCTGGGACGCCCTCGACAGTGTACAGCATATTGTGAAGACCGATCCTAGCGCGGTGGAGCTTATTGATCAATTTCTGATGAACCTCGCGCGGAACAACGATATCTTCGGGAAATACGCCTACTTTATCGAAGGGAATCCGGATGGATTATTGATGGTGGAATACACCGGGAACTCCATGCGAACGCTTCGAGGAAAGCTGAAAGATCTGGAAGAGCTTGCGATGGGCTCCTGCGGGGCAAATACCGTTTCTCGAATGATCGAACCGGAAGAACAGAAAGCGGCCTGGAAAGTTCGGGAAGGGGGCTTGCACATCGTGATGTCCCACGAGGGAGACGGAAAACCCACGCCGTTTGTCGAGGACAGTGCCGTGCCTGTGGAGAATCTGCGCGCATTCGGAAGAGCGTTTTATGAGGTCCTCGATGAGTTCAATCTGGACGCTGCGTACTATGGTCATGCATCGGTCGGACTGCTCCACATTCGTCCGGTTCTGAATCTTCACGAGGAAGCGGATCGAAAAAAAATGTCGGTGGTCGCTCGCCGTATTGCGCTCCTTGCTCGAAAGCACGGGGGGACCTACTCCGGAGAACACGGGGAAGGCCTAATCCGATCCTGGCTCAACAAGGAATATTATGGCCCTGAACTTACGGACACGTTCCAGGCGATCAAAAATTTATTCGATCCGGATCACCTTATGAACCCCGGAAAAATTGTTGATCCTGATATCACGTCCGACCGGTTCCGGTATTCCGAACCGTATGGAGAAAAACAAATCGATTCCTATCTGGATCACAGTCAACAGGGGAACCTGGTGGAGTCCGTGGAAGCGTGCAACGGAAACGGACTCTGTCGTAAAACCGACAGCGGGACCATGTGTCCTTCTTACATGGCCACGGGAAGTGAAATCGATACGACCCGGGCCCGTGCCAATGCCCTACGGGAAGCCATCGCTGGGGACCTTGACCCTGACATGCTTACCTCCGATGAAATGTCCAGGGTCATGGACCTGTGCATCGGCTGTAAAGCGTGCAAATCCGAGTGTCCGGCAGGGGTCGACATGGCTCGGCTAAAATTCGAATTCCTCTGTCACTACAACGAGGAAAACGGAACGTCCCTGCGCGATCGCTTGCTTGGAAAAGCCGGACGTCTTCTGCGAACCGCTGCGTCCGTTCCCGGAGGCCGATCCATAACACGGTTCCTGTCCGGAGGAAGTCTCGAATCTCTGTTCAAACATATATTTGGACTCCACGGTAACCGGGAGCTTCCCACTCCGTCGACACGCTCCGTCGTGGAACGCATCCATGGACGACGAAACGAGAACGGACCCTCGGCGTATGACGTACGCCTTTTTGTGGATTCCTTTACCGGCTACATTCATCCCGAAACAGCCGTGGCGGCCGTGGATCTCCTGGAGGATCTTGGCTATCGAGTCAAAGTCGAAGAACAACCCTGTTGCGGGCGTCCTGCGTTTTCCAAAGGACTCTTCTCCGAATGGTCGTCGAGTATTCGAAACTGCTACGAAGCGCTCGAACCGGACCTCGAGGCAAATCGACCGATCATCGTCATCGAACCTTCATGCTATTCGTCGCTCGCATCGGATGCCGAACATTTGCTGCCGGACGAGAAAAGTAAGAAACTGGCAAACGGGGTCATAACGCTCGAATCTTTCCTCGCCAACTCCGACCGGTTCCAGAAGCGTTGTTCATCGGTAACGCCTTCCGATGAAAACACGATTATCCACCCGCACTGTCACCAGGAAGCCATACCGGGAACCAAAAATCTCCAGACCATTCTGCACAAGATTCCCGGTCTTTCCGTGAACCTTCTCGAAGCCGGTTGCTGTGGGATGGCGGGCTCCTTCGGCTATGAACGCGAGCATTACGACGTTTCCGTCAAAATGGCGGAACGGCGACTCATTCCGGCGGTCGAAAGGGCGGAAACCGACACGAGTATTCTAACCACCGGTTTTTCATGCCGTCACCAGATCTCCGATCTAACCGAGCGAACGGCCTCCCATCCGGTCGAACTGCTTCGATCAATTCTGTGTGATAAATAGATCCCACCTAACATAACAACGGGAAAACCGCAACCTCAGCATTTTTAAGGCCAAACACTTTAATCCTCCGGAGTCACGTCGATGTCGTAATCTTGTTCCTCTGTTTGTCCGGCATCGGTGTGATCCCGATCTCGCTCCGCTTTCTGGAATCCAAACGACTGAAATTGTACGCGGCCGGATTGAACCAGGTTCCGGAACCATGTTTTCAGGTACGACCGGACGAAAGGACGAGTAAATGGAAGAAGAAGTAAGAAGCCCACTCCGTCCGTCAGGACGCCGGGTGTAATCAACAGAGCGCCGGCGATAAGGATCAGAAGCCCGTCAAGCAATGAATCCGAAGGTACGGATCCCTGCCGAAGTTCCTGCTGAATATTCTCGAGCGTCTTTCGGCCCTGCCAACGGGCGAGGGCCGTTCCCAAAATTCCCGTGCCGATCACAAGGAGAATTGTCGGACCGATCGATATCAGTCGTGCAATTTGATAAAGCAGATAGAGTTCGACAAGGGGAACTCCAATAAACAGTAGAAGGAGCCAGTATACCATCGTTTTCTATAAATCGATCAGCACGGAGAACAGAAGTAAACAAACCAAATTTTCCAGGAAAGATGCCTTACTTCAGGATTCATTGAAAGAAGAACTGCACATCGAGTCAACAAACGGTTTTCGATCTGATACAGGGACCCCCTCTCAGGTTTAGATCGGGTTTACCAGGGGTGGTTGATTACGCACCACAATTCCGGTTGAATAATAGCCGCACCCGATCGGAACATCCATTTAACAGTAACAGAAGCTTCGTACAGGGTGTAGCGAAACGAACTGGATATGCCCGATAGCATGGATTTTCTTTCCGATCTTTCATTCCTTAGCGGATCCCCTTCGAACGAACATCGAAACCTCTCTGCACAGATAATATGAGACGTTCTGAAAGCTTTATCCAGACACGACGGGAACGACCGAGCGACGTTGAATCCACCGGAACCGCGCTTCTTCTGCAGGCATCACTCGTGGAATTTATTGGAGCCGGAATATTTCAATACCTCCCGCTCGGCACCCGGGCCGTTCAAAATATCGAAAACATCATGCGGGAGGAAATGAATCACATTGGTGGACAGGAAGTTCGGATGCCGGTTGTGCATCCCGCATCCCTCTGGCGTGAAAGCGGTCGGTGGGACGAATGGGGACCGGAACTGTTGCGTATGAAAGATCGTGGAGACTCCTCCCTTGCTCTTGCTCCGACTCACGAGGAAACGATCACGGCAATGGTGCGGGACCGGGTCCAATCCTACCGGCAACTACCGTTCATGCTTTACCAGATTCAATCGAAATTCCGTGATGAACCTCGTTCACGCGGGGGGTTGATCCGGGTCCGGGAGTTTACCATGAAAGACGCTTACAGCTTCCACGCCGACCGAGAAGGACTGGACGAATATTACCCGGACGTGCACGAGGCATACATGCGCATTTTCCGACGCTGCGGAATCGAACCGCACGTGGTCTCCGCCGATCCAGGGTTGATGGGGGGTGGTGAATCACATGAATTTATGATGCCCGCACCCGTGGGGGAAGATCAGATCGTGTCCTGTCCGTCGTGCGAATACGCCATGAACGATGAAAGTGCTTCACCGTCAAAGACCTTCCCCGGCGACCCCGATCAAACACCGAAAGAGATCGAAGAGGTACATACCCCCGGCTGCGAAACCATTGATGAGGTCGCCGGTTTTCTGGACGTCCCGACGTACCGTACGGCAAAAGCGGTTTTCTACCGGGCATCCGGAGAACATAAACAAAAGGACGGCCAACTGGTTTTCGCCCTGATTCGCGGTGATCTGGACATCCAGGAGGACAAATTAAAAGCACTCCTGGACATCGAAGAACTGGAGCCGGCGGACGAAAGGGCCATCCGGAATGCTGGTGCGGTGGCCGGTTACGCTTCTCCGCTTGACGTGCGTGATGACGTGGTCGTCGTCGCAGACACCTCCATCCCGGACGCCCCGAACCTCGTCGCCGGGGCGAACCGAAAGGAATATCACCTGAAAAACGTGAATTACGGACGTGACTTTGAAGCGGATCACGTCGAGGACATCGCCGGAGCGTCCGAGGGCGAGGCGTGTCCGGAGTGCGGTACCTCTCTCGACGTGAGCAAGCATTGAAATCGGTCACATTTTCAAGCTCGGTACGAGATACAGTGAATCCATGGACGCCACGTTTCAAACCGGGGACGGCGATCAAAGGCCGTTCGTCATGGGATGCTATGGCGCAGGACCGGATCGATTGCTGGCCTCGGTCGTCGAAGCTTGGCACGACGATGACGGGATCATCTGGCCCCTCTCCATCGCTCCGTTTACCGTGACCGTTCTGCCCGTCGGGAGTGGGACCGAACAGGTCAAAAAGGCGGAACAGATCTACAAACAACTTGATCATGAAGGCATTTCGGTGCTTTTTGACGACCGTGATGAACGAAGCGGTGTGAAGTTCAATGACGCCGAACTTCTCGGTATTCCACTGTTCGTCATCATCGGTCCACGGGGCCTGGAAAACAATAACATTGAACTGCAGCATCGGAGCGACGGAACGACGAAGAACATTTCCCTGGACAACGACATCGTTGAAGCGGTGCAGGAGGAGCTCCGGGAAATCGAACAGAACCAGCAGCCGAAGGAACAGGCGGCGTCGGAATGAACATTCAAAGCATCAAGCACGACATCGCAGAAGCCGTTCGACAAACCGTCGACGAACTGAACGGTCAGCCGGTTCAGGACTGGCTCGAACGACCCCCACAACCGGAGATGGGGGATTTCGGGCTTCCGTGCTTCAAGCTTGCCCCCATCCTTAAACGTGATCCGACTGACATCGCCGGTGACCTGGCCGAACGGATCACCCCGCCGGACGTCTTTTCGAAGGTAACGAACGAAGGTCCTTACTTAAACTTTCACATCGATCGAATTCCTTTCATTCGGGAAACGCTCACACGAATCCTGGACGCTCCGGAGGACTGGGCATTTGATAACGTCGGTGAAGGAGAACCGGTCGTCATTGATTACTCGTCCCCGAACATCGCCAAACCCTTTTCCGTCGGTCACCTTCGGTCCACCGCCATCGGAGCCGTTCTATACCGAATCTACGATAAGCTGGGATTCGACGCGATCGGAATCAATCACCTCGGCGACTGGGGCACCCAGTGCGGAAAACAGCTGCTGGCGTTCGAGAAATGGGGGGATCATAAAGAACTCGAAGAAAACGGTGTTCATTACCTCCAGAATCTATACGTTCGCATCAACGAAGCGATTGAGGAGGACCAGGAGCTTCAGGAACGGGCCCGCGAATGGTTCAACCGTCTTGAACGAGGAGACGAAAAGGCCACCGAACTGTGGAAGACGTTCAGGGAACATTCGATCGACTACCTGAAATCAATTTATGACCGGCTCGGTGTCGAGTTTGACGAATATATCGGGGAAAGTTTTTATCATGACCTCACGGAAGACGTGTTGGATGAAGTGGACGACGCCGGGCTCCTGACCGAAAGCGAGGGGGCCCTGATTGTCGAGCTGGACGACGAAGATAAACCACCGTTTCTGCTTCGAAAGAAAGACGGATCCACCCTCTACTCCACCCGCGACCTTGCTGCCGCCCTGTACCGTCACCGCGAATACAACTCGGATCGACTGATCTATGTGGTCGCCAGCGAACAGAACCTCCATTTCGAACAACTGTTTTCGGTTCTCCGTAAAATGGACCATGATTGGGTTGAGAAGTGTGAACACGTGGAATTTGGGCTGGTCCAGCTGAAGGAGGGAAAAATGTCCACGCGAAAAGGGAGTCTGGTTCTGCTGGAAGATCTAATCAATCGATGTAAAGAAATCATCAAAGAACGACAGGAGGACCATCTGAAAAACTCCGCCGATCCGGTGATGGGAAGAGTTCCATCCGAGGAAGACATTGATCAGAAAGCGGAAGAGGTCGGTGTTGGCTCGGTCCTGTTCAGCGACCTGAAGGACGACCGAACAAGGGACTTTCAATTTGACCGGAACAAAGCCATAGGATACGATCCCAACACCGGAAGTTTCCGCGGAGAAACCGGACCGTATCTCCAGTACACACACGTCCGTATCAAGGGATTACAGCGAGAGAATCAGAATCAGAAAAACCTTAACTTCCAGACGGACCTCAAGGAAGCGGCCAAACGCCTTGAGCGTCCCGAAGAGTATCTGCTCATCCGGGAGGTAGCAGTCTTCCCGGAAATTCTGAAACGAACCCTGCACACACATCAGCCGTCCGTACTGGCCGGTTATCTGATCGATCTGGCCCAGCAGTTCAATCGGTATTACCACGATCAGGAAAACCATACCGTCATTTCGGAAGACGAGGAGTTGAGCCGAGCCCGCCTGGCCATGAGTGAGGCGGTAAGACTCGTGCTCGAAAAAGGAATGAATCTGCTCGGATTGAAAGCGATTGACTGGATGTAACATGATCTGTGCAACGATCGCGGAAGAAACGATTGAGGACGCCATCAAGTGGGGCCGGAAAGCCCGGAACTGGGCGGACCTGCTGGAAATACGGCTGGATTACCTTCATGAACCGGACCGGTTTCCCGAAATTCTGGAGCGGTTGCAGGGACCATTTATCATTACCTGCAGAGGTCCCGAACAGGGAGGAGCCCATCACGGCCCGGAAGGGGAACGATATCGCTTACTCGCGGAAGCTGCGAGCCGGAAGGTGGACTACGTGGACGTGGACGTAACCGTTCCGGAGGAGGAACGGGAGAATATCGGAGGGACTCAAATTCTCTCCTACCATAATTTTGATGAAACCCCTGAGGACCTGCCGGACATCGTCGAGGAGCTTCAGCAGAACGACGTGGATTACATCAAAATTGCCACACACTGCACGGACCTCAAGGACGCGTTGAGGCTGATGGACTTGAAACCCGGTGGCACGAAGCCTCTGATCGTGCTTGGCATGGGGGAATTCGGACTGCTAACCCGTCTGCTTTATCGAAAAACCCACAGCCTCATGACCTTCGGTGCGGCCAATCCGACCCGCCCCGGAGCACCCGGTCAACCGTCCGTGGAAGAATTGCGTTCGCTGTATCGAATTCACCGGGTGGATCAGGATACGGACGTCTACGGGGTCATCGGTGATCCGGTCGCTCACAGTAAGAGTCCCTATATTTTCAATCACCTGTTCGACAAATTTGAACAGAACGCTATTTACGTTCCGCTCCGGATGCTTCGCAGTGACACGCTCCCACCGCTTGCCGAACAACTTGATCTAAAAGGGGCCAGTGTAACCATTCCTCACAAGCGAACAGTCATATCATACCTCCATTCGCTGAACCCATACGCCGAGGAAATTGGAGCGGTGAATACGATCGTCAAAATTGAGGAACGGTACGAGGGTTACAACACGGACGCCAGAGCAGCGATCGATGCGGTCATTGGATGCTGGCCGGACGACGGACTGGATACCGATGATAACGACCCGCTGGAGGGAAAACGAGTTCTGATGCTCGGTGCCGGAGGCGCGGCACGAGCCGGCGGAACGGCGCTTCGACGAGCGGGTGCCGAATTGATCATCTCCAACCGCACGGAAGAGACGGGAAGGGAACTGGCCGAAGAACTGAATGTGTCCTTTATCCCCTGGCAAAAACGAACGGAACAGGAGGACATTGATCTTCTTGTGAATGCCACGTCCGTGGGAATGGATCCCATGGAAGACATGACTCCGTTCCCTCCGGATCAACTGGATCCAAACACCGTCGTGTTTGATATGGTCTATACTCCTCCCGAAACCCGACTCCTGCGAGAGGCCTCCGAACGAGGATGTCACACCATCTCCGGTGAAGAAATGTTTTCACGACAGGCCCTGCAGCAGTTCAAACTCTGGACGGACGAATATGCCACTTCGAACGATCTCCCCCCCCTTTCCTGAACGATACCAAAAGGACGAACACCGCTTTGTAGCCGTCTCCGTTTTCGTTCGGATCCCCTTCATATGAAGGGCCAGATCCAGAGGAAATGACACCTTGAAAAAACAATTGAACCCCCTGTATAATCAGAACGATCTTTGCGTTCGGTCATGGTTCTTTTTATAAATCCATGACGTTTTCGTTGCTTTCTACGAACGCAAAGAGTGGCCAGGTAGCTCAGGGGTAGAGCACTGGATTGAAAATCCGGGTGTCGGCGGTTCGAATCCGCCTCTGGCCATATTATGAAAAATTCCCAATCCTCGACACGTATCGTCCGATGGGGGCTCTTTCTCACCTTTGCCTTCCTGCTCGGCATTGCTTTTGAGCGGGGACAGGTTGAATACTGGCTTGGTGCACAGAGTGATCTCGGCCGGGCGGTCAAAAAGTATGAAAGCGCACTGAAACGTGTAGAACAGAATTATATCGAGGACGTATCGCCCGAGAGACTTACGCGAACCGCACTACGGGCCATTGCCGAGCAGAAACTTGATGAACACAGTGCCTACATGTCCCCCGATCGGTATCAGTCTTTTTCAACCGGAACCTCCGGTAACTACGTTGGCGTCGGGATTCGGGTTTCCGAACACAAAAAAACCGGATTTATCGAAGTGGTGTACCCATTCCGGGGTAGTCCCGCCCTCAAAAAAGGGGTGCAACCCGGAGACCTGATCACGAAAATTGAAGGATCTTCCGTCAAAAATCTTTCCCTCGATGAAGCGGTTTCCCGCATCAAAGGAAAAAAAGGAACCAGTGTAACCATAACCATTCGTTCCGATGACACGGAGCGCGACCTTACTCTTGAACGCCAGGTCGTGGACATACCGACGGTCGCCCAGTGGGGATTGCTGTCGACGGATTTCGGTTCCATTGGATACATCTCCGTAAGACAGTTCAGTGAAAACACCGTCTCCGCTTTCAAAGGCGCCCTGAAACGGCTCAAAAAGAAAAAGATTAAAGGACTGATCATCGATGTAAGGATGAACCCCGGTGGCTTACTGACGGCGTCGATTGATCTCGCGGACCTGTTCCTTGAACCCAATCAGGAAATTGTTTCGGTGAAGTATCGGTCCCGTGATTCGGAAGTGCATCGTTCATCCAAACAACCAATATGGGCACAGGGTCCTGTAGCGATCCTGGTCAACGGTGATTCCGCTTCTGCTTCCGAGGTATTTGCGGGAGCTCTACAGGACCACGAAAAAGCCGTTCTTGTAGGAACTCGAACCTTCGGTAAGGGATCGGTTCAACAGGTCTTCCCGTTTAACGGAGACGGAGACGCGTTTAAGATGACGGTTGCCCGGTACTATACCCCCACCGGAAAAGCAATTGATCGAGCCGTACAGAAGCAGGGGGCGAAAAATAACAGCAACTCTTCGTCTTCGAAGGATTCTTCCGCTCACGGTCTCAAACCCGATTACACCGTCCCGATTGCGGACGCCAGGGAAAAACGGCAGAAACGCTGGAAAAAGTTGATGGATGCCTGGCAGGAAGGAAAATCCACCAAAGCCTCTAAACAGTTAACCCTCGAATTGTATCAGGATCCTCAGCTTAAGAAGGCCCTGGATGTTCTTGCTAAAAAAATTCAGAACCAGGACCAAAAACAGAAAAAAACGAAACAGGCAACAGATCGATGATCGTGATCAGAATTTAACTTGATCGTACCCGCTCGAACACAACCCCGAAGATTTTTATGAAGAAAACACCACGATACACGCTTGGCATCGAAACCTCCTGTGACGACACGGGAGTCGCCGTGGTTGAAGAAGGGCGACATATTCGTTCAAACGTTGTCGCGTCACAGGCCGAGCTCCACCGGAAATACGGAGGAGTCGTTCCGGAAGTGGCCTGTCGAGCTCACGTGGAAGCCCTTCTTCCCGTTCTGGAGGAAGCGTGTGAGGAGGCGGATGTCCGTCTTGACGAAATCGATCTAATTGGTGTGACGAACACACCCGGACTGGTCGGCTCGCTTCTGATCGGACTGCAGGCGGCCAAGGCCCTTTCCCTTTCGCTCGGTGCCCCGCTGATCGGAGTGGATCACGTGAAGGCCCACCTGTATTCCTGTGCGTTTGCCGCGAAGCATCAGGGGAAAATGAAAATTGATGAAGTGCCCTTCCCCCAGGTCGGGCTCGTCGTCTCCGGTGGCCACACGGAACTCTACCTGCTCCATGATCACGGTGATTACGAACGGATCGGCACCACCATCGATGACGCCGTCGGGGAAGCCTTTGATAAAGTCGCATCGATTCTTGATCTTCCTTACCCCGGCGGCCCCTCCATTGAAAAATCGGCCGAGGAGGGCGACCCGGAGGCCATTTCCTTCCCCAGGCCCATGAAAGACTCGGGAGATTTTCGGTTCAGTTACAGTGGGCTGAAAACGGCGGTGCTCTATCATTGTAATGATGCTGAAAATCAATCTGAGTCTCATACTCTTGAGAAGGAGCGTCCCGACATCGCCGCGAGTTTCCAGGAAGCGGCGGTCGATTCGCTGATTATCAAACTTCGACGTGCCCTCGAAGAGTATGACGTCAAAGGGATCAGTGTGGGAGGCGGCGTCGCCGCCAACAGCCGTCTTCGAGAAAAATTAAAATCGATCTGTCAGGAATCCGAACTCGAACTGTTTATTCCCCCGCTTTCTCTCTGTACGGACAACGGTGCCATGATTGCAGGATACGCGCATCGAACTTTTCAGGAAGAGTCACCGAACCGCCTCGATCTCGAAGCGGTGCCCACCTGATGTTCTTCAATTTTCAACTTGTGGGCCCCTTGACGATTTGATTTCAACTTTCACTCTTTAAATTCTTATGAAATATTCTTTTTTTGTTCTATCCATCTTTCTGGGATTGTTCAGCGCGTGTGCAATGCCTCCCTCTGGGAACGGTTCGGATTCTTCGTCGGAGGAAGAGGTTTACGACGTGGTGGTGTACGGCGGTTCTTCAGCGGGAGTCACTGCAGCGGTTCAGGCCGCCCGCATGAATCGTTCGGTCATCCTGATTGCACCGCGAAATCACCTTGGCGGCCTCTCCAGCGGTCTCGGCATGACCGATAGCGGAAGCAAAAATGCCATCGGCGGGCTCAGCCGTGAATTTTACTGGCGGGTCAAACGCCAGTATGACAATTCAACCGCCTGGACGTACGAGAAACCGGAAGATTACAGGTACTATCAACGGGGAGCTGATGCGATCTGGCGCTTTGAACCTCATGTAGCCGAGAACGTGTTCGATAACATGGTCGCCGAACAGGAAATTCCCGTTCTTCGTGAAACCAGGCTGAAACGAAGTGGCGGTGGGGTGACAGTGCAAAATAGACGAATCACGTCGATCAAAACCAGGAGCGGTCGGACCATCCGCGGCCGGATGTTTATTGACGCCACCTACGTTGGTGATCTGATGGCGACCGCCGGTGTTCCGTACACAGTGGGGCGGGAAAGCAACGAAAAATACAACGAGTCGTTTAATGGAGTTCAGAAAGACGTCCGGCACCATGCGCATTTCTTCACGAAAAAAATCAGTCCCTACGTGGAACCGGGCAACCCCGATTCCGGTCTCGTTCCGCGCGTTCACGGAAAGGAACCGGGAACGAATGGAGAGGGAGATGAGCGCGTCCAGGCATATAACTTCCGGATGTGCATGAC
>CAZSFH010000048.1:0-15286 GCA_964606115.1 uncultured Planctomycetia bacterium
AGTCTCTATCTCCGTGGGACCGATATGAAATCCTTCAGGAAGTAGCGGAGCGTATTCGAGAAAACCGCGACGCGATTGCCGAGACCATTACAGCCGAGTCCGGTAAGCCGATCTCGGAAAGCCAGATCGAGATCGATCGTGCCTACCAGACCATTCTTCTTTCGGGCGAGGAGGCCAAACGCATTAACGGGGAGCATCTTCCGGTCGATGCGATTGACGGGTTGCCGTCCCGATCGGCCGTGACCCGCCGGCAGCCGGTCGGGGTCGTTGCCGCGATTACGCCGTTTAACTATCCGCTTAATCTGGTGGCCCATAAGGTCGGACCGGCGATTGCGGCCAACAATCCGGTGGTTTTGAAACCGTCGGAAAAAACCCCTCTGACCGGGATACGAACCGTGGAGATCCTGCTTGAAGCAGGATTACCCGAGGAGATGCTTCATGTCGTGACCGGTGACCCGGAGATCCTCGGACCCGAACTCACCGGCCATCCAGACGTGAGGAAAATCTCGTTTACCGGCAGTGTGTCCGTCGGAAAGCGGATTTACCGGAACGCCGGCATGAAAAGCATTACCGCCGAGCTGGGGGGGAACGATCCCCTGATCGTTCTCCGGGACGCGGACCTGGAAGAGGCGATCTCCTGTGCGGTGACGGGGGCGTTCGGAAACAACGGACAGCGGTGTACGTCCATCAAACGGTTGATTATCGAGGAGGCGGTCGCGGATGAGTTCCTCAACGGTTTCGTTCAGGAGACGGAGCAACTAACGGTCGGTGATCCGGCGGATCCGAACACCGACGTTGGTCCATTAATTCAGCGACAGGCGGCCGAGCGAGTGGAGGATCGCATTCAGAAGAGTCTGGAAGAAGGCGCGAAATGCCTTTCGGGTGGGGAGCGCAGAGAAAACATCCTTACTCCCGCGATTCTGGATCACGTCGATCCCGGGTCCGAACTTGTGCAGAAGGAGACGTTCGGGCCCGTCGCTCCGGTTCTGCGGGTGTCGTCATTTGAGGAGGCGATCGAGGTGGCCAACGACACCCGATATGGATTGCAGGCGGGCATTTTTACCAATGATCTGCAGCACGCGAAGGACGCGGCCCGAAAAATCGAGACGGGGGCCGTGATGATTAACGAGGGACCGGGGTTTCGCGCAGAGCACCTGCCGTTCGGCGGCGTTCGGGACAGCGGGCTGGGCCGGGAGGGCATCAAATACGCGATTCGGGAGATGACCGAACTGAAAACCATCGTTCTGTGACTGTAACCATGAACTCGAAGCCATTACCGGTAGGGATCGATGTTTGAACGTATTTTTGTCCTCGCGCCTCACACGGACGACGGGGAAATCGGGTGCGGGGGCGCGATAGCCAAATTTGTGGAGATGGGAAAGGAGGTGTTTTATATTGCCTTTTCCACGGCCCAGACGTCCGTTCGTCCGGAATTTCCGGACAACATCCTTGAAATCGAGGTGAAAGAGGCCACGGAAGTGCTTGGTATTGATCGGGAACGGCTGATTATAAAAGAGTTTCCCGTGCGAAACTTTCCAAAACACCGTCAGGAGATCCTGCAGTGCCTGATTGATTTGAAAGAAGAGTACAACCCCGATCTCATTCTTCAGCCTTCTCCGAATGATATCCATCAGGACCACGAAGTTATTGCCAATGAGGGATTGAGGGCGTTCAAGCGGCATACCATTCTGGGCTACGAAGAGCCGTGGAATAACGTGACGTTTAACACCCGGAGTTTCATTCCGCTGGACGAAAAGCACATCGAGAAAAAAGTCGACGCACTGGAGTGTTACGAAAGTCAGAAACACCGGTCGTATCTGGATGCTGATTTTTTATGGAGCCTAGCCCGGACAAGGGGAACGCAGATTGAAGGACAGTACGCGGAATCCTTCGAAGTGATTCGCTGGATCATTAACGACGCCTCCCTGGAATGAGACCGCTCAAAATCATCCTGACCGCGTGTGGTTGTCCCGGTGCGTCCACCCTGATTCGAAAATTGTATCAGGTCGAGGAGCGGGAGATTGAAATTATCGGGGTGGACATGGATGACGAAGCGGTGGGTCGATTTCTGTGTGACGATTTTCACCAGGTCCCGCCGGGGCGGTCGGGCGAATATATTCCCGCCATCAAGGAACTGATTTCGGAGGTGGAGCCGGACGTGCTGTTCCCGGAATCCTCCTACGAAGTGCCCGTGCTCGCGAGGCACAGACGGGAACTCGAGGCGCTCGGCACGACGGTGCTCGTTTCAGATCCTCAGCCTCTGGAGGTGGCGAGCAACAAATATAAAATGTACGAAGCGCTGAAGGACGTGGAGGGGGTTCCACTTCCCGCGTATCATTCCGTGGATTCGCTTGAGTCCTTCGTGGACGCGGCTCGAAAATTGGGGTATCCGGATCGGCCCGTTTGCTTCAAGCCGCACGTTGGCAAGGGATCGAGGGGGGTGCGTATTATGGATCCGGACGTGGATCGCAGACGGCAATTGATGGAACAGAAACCCAACAGCCTCTACATCTCGATGGAGGAGGTTCGGAACATTTTTCAGGACGAACCCTCGTTTCCCGATCTGCTGGTGATGGAATACCTGGACGGGCAGGAAGTGACGGCGGATTCGATATGTTTGCAGGGGGAGGAACTGATGACGAGCGTGAAATCCGTCGAACAGGCCCGCTGGGGGGTTATTGTAAAAGGAGAACTACTGGATCGGCCGGATATCGTCCGACAGGCAAAGATCATACTGGAAGAAATTCCCCTCAGCTACTGCGTGAACATTCAGTTTCTGGGGGATCAACTGATCGAGATCAATCCACGGGTTTCGACGTTCATCTATCAGGACGACCTGATTCAACCGTACCTTGCGATTAAATTCGCGCTCGGGGAAATGACGGAGGCGGACGTGCGTCGGAAACAGGAGGACGTGGACGTCGGGCGACGGATGGTGAGGTACATGGACCAGGTGTTCTGGACTCCATGACGCGCCGGGAGCGCAGACGATGAAGATTTCGTATCTGGCGTATTTTCCGGATTACTTCAGCCGTGAGAAGGGTGGTCCGAAAAAGAAGGTAAAGAATCAGGTGCGTGCGCTTAGGAGACACGGGCACGAGGTCGGATTGATTGTGATGGACCCACGGGGTCCTTCCCGGGGACCGGCGCGGGAGGAGGAGGGCGTCCGGTTGGTGACGAGCAGGTGCGGTCTTGTTTCGTGGCCGGTAGATCTCGTGAGGGGGCTCAGGAGAGCGTTGTACGAACAGCAGCCGGAGGTCATCTATCTTCGGTATCCGAACGGCATTCCCGGCATTTCCGCGGTTTTGAGAGCATTTCCGGCCCCGGTGGTTGTGGAAATGAACGGGGATTTCGAGCGGACCTGCCTGTACAAATCCGAATATGGAAAGTACCTTCTCGAACGCACGTTCGGACGTCAGATTCTCCGGGTGGCCGATGGGTTTGTCGGCGTGACGCCGGAGCTGAATAACATTTACAGCGAGCGGCTGTCCTCTCGTTTCCGAAAGCAGGTCACGATTGGAAACGGATACATCGAGGAAGAGCGGAGACCCCTTCCGGATTCGTTCCCGACGGACGAAGATCGCTTTCATCTTTGTTTCGTCGGCCGTGGCCGGCCGTGGAACGGTCTGGACCGGGTGCTGAACATGTACCGCCGTGAGCAGCCGGAGGATCTGGTTCTGCACTGGTGCAGTGATCATTCCTATGAATCGTTCGACATTCCTTCGGATCAGATCGTCCGTGAGGGATACCTGGAAGGGGTGGAGCTGTCGGAGTTACTGTACCGTTGTGACGTCGGCATCGGATCGCTGGCGATGTTCAGGAGAGACCTGCATCAGGGATCCAACCTGAAGGTGCGTACGTATTTGATTCACGGCCTGCCGGTCCTGCTGGGGCATGAGGACCCGGATCTGCCCGACGATGCACCGTTCGTGGAGACCGTTCCCGAATTGAATGACCCCCTCCGTTCCGAAATGCTGAAATCATACGCCGAACGTGTGCGGGAGGAGCCGGAGGTGCGAAGGCAGGCAAGACGATTCGCTGAAAAGCATCTATCCTATAAGACGAAGATGAAAAAACTGGTAAAATTCCTCAGGATTGTAAAGGAAAGTCATGAATTCAAAAAAAAGTCGAGTGTGAGCTGATGAATCTTTCTCAGAAGTTCTCACGAAATATTATTCGACCAGCAGATTGAGATGATCATGAATAAACGTGGGGACATAACGTTCTTTCATCATATATGGATAATGGGCGTCAGCACTCATTGAAGGCCTGAGTAAAATTTCACTGACACTGAAAAACACCACGGTAACCGACCGCATTCGAGGGAAATTGTGAGATGACACGAGAGGAGATAAAAATTTTACATGGGCCATACAATATATGTGGTTTGGGTGGTATATTTGCGGATCATCAAAAAGCTAAATTTCAAAAAGCCGATTTTATTACGTACTTCAAGCACGATAATTTCCAAAACCATGATCATTGTTATGAGCTCAAAAAATATGGGACGGCCGGAAAGATTTTCATCATCTTATATCACTTTTTCTGGAGTGTATTTGAATACAATACATTCCATTTTTATTTTGGTGTGACTTTATTGCCACTCAATTTAGACCTGCCTATACTGAAACTTTTAGGAAAAAAGATGATTATGTCATATTGTGGAAGCGATGTTCGTTTATATGAAATTGAAAAAAGAAGAAATCCCTATATTTCATTGTTGGAAACAGGAAGGAACAAACCAGAAAATGACGGAAAGAAAAAGTTGAGAATGCTGTGGCACAATCTCTGGGTGGACAAGTTCACCGCTGGAGAAATCATCTATAAGAGCGTTAGAAGAATGATTCCGAAGAGCAAAGTAGATGATTCCATGTTCCTCAGTTTGGATGGAATCAAGACCAGCGATTTTACACCAAAATATGACAGTAATGAAATACCAAAAATCGTTCATGCCCCCACGGATGAAGATTTGAAGGGGACAAAATATCTGGAAAAAGCCCTGGATAAACTAAAGAAAAAGGGTTTATCATTTGAGTATATGAAGGTAAAGAACAAAGATCATGATGAAGCAATGAAGGATTATCGGACGGCTGATATCATCGTGGACCAACTTCTCAT
Source organism: uncultured Planctomycetia bacterium (assembly GCA_964606115.1). GTDB lineage: Bacteria > Planctomycetota > MHYJ01 > CAYXQY01 > CAYXQY01 > CAYXQY01. The sequence goes on from CAZSFH010000048.1 coordinate 5,119, forward strand.
TGGAGGGATGGGAAAATTTTCGGTTGAGGCAATGGCACTTGGGAAACCAGTTGTGGTTTATTTAAACGAAGATATCGCAAGTGAACTGCCCGATGTTCCAATTGTAAATGCAAATATTCATAACCTTGACGAAGTGCTAACAGAACTGATTCAAAGTCCGACACAAAGGAAGAAGATTGGAAAGCGAGCAAGAAAATTTGTTGAAAATCATTGTGAGAAGTCCGATATTTTAAAACATTTCATTGATCTGGTTGTTCAACTGTAAAATTAAAACGATTTTTACAGATATAATAAATTGAGAAACTTTATTTTATGCTCAAATTGCTTAACAGCCAACCTGGCTATATATCCCAGCAGAAACAGCCTACTTTTGTATTTTGGACTCCAAACGATCAATCTTTTGTTTCAACTGGTGAATGATTTTCTGATCGTTCATACCAAGACGATTTCGAATGCTGGAGATGACATCTGTTGCTTTCTGTCGTTCCTCATGTTCAATCTCAACTTCCTCTAACACAAGAAAGTCCTTTCCGGTAACTACAGACACCTCCCCGGAGGTCTCGTCCCTCCGTGCGACCTGTCCGGGGGTTCCCAAAATTTGGTAATCAACAGTTTCTACGTGAGATTTCCAGATAATAAGCTTATCAGAGTTTAAATACGTGTATGCACCAAACAAAGGTTCGGAGGAGGCCCTGACAATTCGATCTATTTCATCAGCCGAACAGGACCAATCGATTCGGCTGTCACGTGGCAAACGTGGATAACATCGGATAATCCTGTCAGGATCATCTGATTGAGGTTTGGGTGTGGCCTCTCCAGATTCTATTTTATCAAATCCTTTCACAAACAGTTCAGGGATATGTGATCGGCCAAATTCGTACACATCTTGTAATCTGGTTGACGAATCGACAGGCATTTCCTTTTTGAATAAAATAGGACCTGCATCAATTTCTTCATTCATAAAATGAAGTGTAAAAACAATTTCTGACTCACCATTAATGAGAGCCCAGTTTACCGCTGCGTTCCCTCTATATTTTGGGAGATCGCCCGCGTGACAGTTTAGAACGCCTTCAGGAAAGCAATTTAAGGTGCTTTTATTGACTTTTGTTTTCCAGTTAACACTCATCCCCGCATCTGGATGATGCTTTTTGATTTTTCTTCTCGTTTCTGAGTCATTAATTTTCTTTGTGTTAAGAAAATCAGCATTTATCTGTTTGGCCAGCGTTCTAAATTCCTCAGCGCCGGCTGAATAGTGATCAGATTGCTCACTTGTAATAATGAGACAGATTTTATGTCCGCTTTCGGATACTTTTTTTATCGACTTCAGAAAATTTTCGGATCGTCCAAAAGCTATTATTCTCATTGTTTGTTTGTAGAGTAGTGGTTGATGATATCTTTCAGACAAGAACTCGAAAGATTATTGGATTTTATGTAATTGCAGAATGTTTCGAAAAATGTGCCAATCCCTTTCCCGTCAAATTGATATTCCTCCAGCTGACTCTTAGTGGTGTCCTGTATGGGATGGAGATCGTTCATAAATTCACTGTGCGCTTCTAAGTCCGGCGTGTTCAAATACACATGCAGCGGATGGAAGTCAAAAACTTTCAACCCGGGTTCGGTGAGATTAGGGAGTTGAATTCGGTCAAATCTCAACTCTCGCAACAGATGACGATGATCACTCCACCAGTACGGGACTCGGATGATCGGATCATATCGCACCGGTGATAGATGGGGGGAGAACGGCAAAAAGATTGAGCTATCGTAGAGGATATTTCTTTTCTTGAGGGGATGTACCAGTCCTGAATACCAGAATAATCGGTGAGTCCTCACTCCACATGCGTTGGGAAACGATTCAAGGAGGGTATCCAGAATTTCTTCAACCGAATCCCCCTGGGTGGAATCCTCCATAAAATTTGGATGGATCGCTTTTTCGATCCCTGAATGGGTTGATATATTAGTTGAAGATGTGAAAAAGAAGGTAGCGTTCAACCCGCAGGATTCCAGTTGATCCAAAACCGGTTCCAGCACGAAATCGGGGACCCAGTCCGTATCAAATGTCAGCGCAATTTGATCGGCCATATTTTTATTGGTACTGGTCTGGCACGTGTGGAGAGTACACGGAAACACCTCGTTCTTCTAACTTCTCTTTTACTTGCGGAATATATACTGGACTAATCACGAGTGCAACATGTTTAATTTCCTGTTCAACCATAAAATCTAGCCCTCCAACAGGTCGGTCATGCACTCGTCTGGACCAGAAGTTTTCATTTTCATCGATGTACCCGGCAATCTCCCGGGGATCAAAGTTAAAGTATAACGGCGCGAATAGGGAGGGCATGGCCATACCGAAAATGCCGAATTTTTCCTGATTCTTCTGCGCCGCTCGCCTACACTCCTGAACCGCATCAAGAGAGTCATTGACAAATTTGGTATGTTTTCTACAGAGTGCGGATGTACGATCATAGACGGATTCCAGTTTGGTTTCCTTGGAGCTTTTCGTCAATGAAATAAAAACGGGGACCCCAAGTTTTTTCTGGTTAACGATTTCGAACTGAGTCGGTAGAGATAAATTCTGGATTGTATCAACGGTAAATTTTGATAGATGGTCTACACAAAGCAGATCGTTGGGGTTGTTTTCAAAATTTGGGATCCGAATGAAGAAGGATCCATTTTCTCGAAGCGCTTGACAGGCCCACTTCATCAGATCAAGTGGGTCTTCCACATGTTCCAGTACACCAAGTGCAACTATTACGTCGTAATGGCCTGTTTTTGCTGGATAGTCCCTGTAAGTGCAGTTTTTTAAATTCCAGCCGTCTTCTTTTGCTTTCAAAAATTCATAAGAGGAACTCGGCTCAAGTGCTGTTATTTCCCAATCACTGAAATCAGAGGAGAAATGACTGAGGAATTCTCCTTTTCCCGAGCCGATTTCCAGTAATCTTCCAGACTCCGGAAGGTCGCACATCTCTTTAAGAACCTGAAAAGAACGAAGCGATTGCGATACCGATTCCCCCTCCGAAAAATTTTGTATTTCGGCATCGCTTTCCTGGGTCATCAACTGATAGGAGTCCTGATAAAATTCCTCTACATTTCCACGAACCCCCTGGGCATTAAACACCAATCCACAATCTTGGCAACATCGGTTATCCAGGGCGGTATTTTTTACGACCTGATGGTCTGACGAGACTGTTTGACCTTCGTACAGGTTGAATACCTGATCATGCTCTCTATGAGAACAAACAGGACAGGGGAAGGACTCCATTTTGTCCGGGTCCACATCAACATCCATAACTGAAGTGACTGAAACGGCAGGGTAGTGGAAAAGAAATTACTCGTCTGGCTTGAGCGACCGGTAGATATCATACAAACGGCCGTCATCGCCACGATTCTCAATTACTTGTCCATCCGGAAAACGGACGTGTCCCACCTGCTCCTGGCCATCAATTTCATAACCCGTACATTTATGAAGGGCTCCTGATAATTGCACGGCATCCTGGGTTCTGTATTGATAGACCAGTAACCTTCGTTCGCGAGGAACTTTTTTGGGGGCTGAGGCGTGCAACAGAAGACTATGATGAACGGTAACGAGTCCGCTATCTCCACGAAGGTGCACTTTTCTGTCAAGGTCTATTTCTTCCATTTCAGTACATTCGTACACAAACTCTCCATCTCTGCAATGTGATAAAGGACCCATTTTATGACTTCCGGGAATGACTTCCAGGCACCCCGATTTTTCATCTTCTTGATCAAAGTGGATTCCAATCGCAAGAAGATCAAAATTGGTGTGAGGGAAGAAAGGGAAATCCTGATGCCATTCAATCCGTCCCTGATCACTATCCTCCGGTTTGCAGTTGAGCTTTGAATGTTGAAGCTCAATAGGTCTGTGCAGAAAATATTCAGCTATACGGATAATCTTCGTGTGTGAAGCGAAATCCTCAAATACAGGATGACGGTAAATGGCATCATTTAGATTTTTTACTTTTTCTTGCCCGATCTCTACCGTTCCTTCCTCTCTCGCTTCTGCGAAGGCTTTCTTAAGATGATCAAGTTCATATTCTTTTAATAGATCTGTAAAGCCTACAAACCCGTGCTTTTCATAAAAATCCCTTGCTTCATCTAATTTATCATATGAGTATTTCCAGTCGAGTTTCATGTTCTTGCGTGGTCTAAAAAGATACGCACCGATATGCTTTAAACTAAAGGAAAATCGTTAATGAGCAGCAAAAGATGAAAACCAAAAACGTCGGAAAAAGCATTTTAGCCAAAAATAGAAGCCCTGTCAAATTTCCATAAACATCATAAATTACCGGGGAATACTGATCAAGAGTATACAATGGAAAATTCACGTATCGAATCTTAACTGAAATAAGCGTGCCGTTTTCCAGTATGTAATAATAACCGGACCTTTTTTGATTAATCATGAAAAGGAATGACGTAGAAGTCTGGAAAATTGTTGCGGATCTCTTCTGGATTGAGATCCTTAATCTGATCAATGCCCTGAAACGTCTTAATGAAATAGTGATATATGTTATCCTCTGTCCCCCAGCGCTTTTTGTAATTGTACAATCCTGTTTGTTCTTTGTGGGTTCCTCCCCAGTTCCACCTTTGATATCCGTCTTGAATCGCATCCTTCATGGCCTCAAAAACAAGAAGTGTCGGGGCCTGCTTTGATTTGAATTCCATATCATAGGCTGGTGTGTAATATTCCACAGTTTTATTGAAATAGAAATTCAATAAGCCCGCAATTTTTTTCCCATCGAACGTGGCCAAATACACTTTGAAGTGATCTTCAGAAACAAGATCAGGTATAGACTCAAAGAATGCAATTGATTTCTCATTTCCATCAATAGCATTCATATGTTGTTGATGAAGTTTTGCGAGGGCAATAAGATCTTCTCGATCCCTGGAAACGAAAAAATCCACCCCTTCTTTTCTGGCCTTCCGAATGTTGCGTCTTCTCATCGGTTCGAACATTTGCATTAGCTGATCTTCGATATCCTGTTCATCGGCCTGTTCTGAAACATTTGGGAAGGTCGTAATCTGACTGATACGTTCGTCATACATATCGGGGTTATAATGTTTTTCATAAAGATGTTTGTTTTGCTTCATCGGGTTCTCGATGAGATTGCTTGAGATCACATTATTTTCCTGACAGAATTCGATGTATTTCTGGAATATTTTTTCAAAAATGACACTTTTTTTATCTTGCGACAGGGCGGGATCGAGGATGACTCCACCGTAATAGCCGTAATAAGGTAAGGAATTTAATACATTCCCATATTCGTCGTTCCGCCGTAGGAATGATGGAAGGACTCCCAACAGGATGTCGTTACGAGTGTAGGTGAAATAATATGGTTCTGAATCTGTTTCACACGCAATCAAATTGCGATATTCAATTGTCGAAAAAAAAGAATTACGTTCGTCATTCAATAAAAAGTTGTGGTACTCATCCTGTGTGACTGAATTCGACAAAAATTCGATCTCTTCATTATTGTCCAGTTCCATCGGCTTTCTTATTCCTCCACAAGTTATTGGAGTATTTCAGATATTCATCTATTTCAGTGATGCGATGTTCCAGGACCTTTTCTATGATTTTGACAGAACTTATTTCTTCTTCCTGAAACCACCAAACTGGATGGGTCAACATCTGTAAACGATCCCATTTCATATTTCGAATATGCCCGATGGGGTTTTGTTCGTGCCAGCTGCCATTGGATTCCGAAATATACTTTGTTTTAGGCATCATGAAATTTTTGTTATATGTGCTTGTGTATACATCAACAGTTTGATCACTCCTCAATAGAAAAGATGGAGGATTGTGGAAGGATACCGTATCGGTCACCGGACAATTTAAAATACTGGACATCAATCTTTTCTCACGGCGAACAGCCTCATGAAATGACGTCCAATCTGACTGACTATCAACGGATGCTGAGGTCCCCGGTACGCGAGTCGGATCAAAATGGAGACCAATAGCGTGACCCATGTCTGAAATAGATTGTATTTTTTCAATCGCCTCTGGTTCCAACAAATTATACATCAGGGAACGGGTTAAGAAAAAAAACGTAGATTTTAGGCCCGCTTTTTGGTCCATCTCCGCGATGATAATAGACGCATCAAGGCTCTTATCTACATCATGTCTCATGAACAGGTTTCCCTGCTCGCCCTGATCTTCATCAAAGAGAACAGAACGATAATCGCTCTCTACAACAGCGGACAACAGTTCTTGATACTTTTTCCGGGTAAAACTCATGCTTTCATTTGTGCCAACTTATCCCAGCTGGGGTTTTCTCTGTTTTCGAATTCGCTTTCCGTATCGGGGCTCCAGTCTCCCTCCGCGTCCCACTCCGTCACATAATACGTGAAATCTCCCGTTTTGACGAGAAATGTTCCGTCGGAAAAGTCCCGTACGATTTCTCCCGGACTCCGTTCAGAGAATTCGAGCCGGCTGTCAAACGGTCGTCCCCGCCAGATAAAGACCTTTTCTCCCGTGTCCCCGTCGAACGTAAAGGCGCCCGGATAGGGAGCGGCCACGGCTCGAACGAGACGATCGATCTTATCCGTTTTGTACCTCCAGTCTATCACCCCGTCCTCAGGAACCCGTTTGGGGTAATACGTTGGCTCTTCATCCTCGGGCTGCGGTGTCAGCTGTTCTTCTCCCCGAAGGAGATCCGGAAGATGTTCGAGCAGCAGCCGGGTCTGGCAGATCTGGTTTTTATGCTGGAGGGAACGTATCGTATCACGCTGGAGGATGTCAAACGTTCTGGATCCAACAATTTTACCGGAATCAATTCCTTGATCGTACTTGATTAGATTCGTAATAAATCGTTTCCGGTCCTCGATGATGCTCCAGTTCATAGGGGATCTCCCCCGTCCTCTGGGAAGAGGGTCGGCACTTCCGTGCATGCCGAATGCACCGATGCTTAATTGATCGAGAAACCATTCGGGGAACAGGCGTTGCCATCCGACGGATATGAGACAATCGATCGTCACGTCACGAAACAATTCTTTCGTCTCTTCGTCCTTCATATGATACGTCGACGGCCGGATGTGTTCGATCTCCCGCTTCTGTGAAAATCCGGAGATATCGCGGTAATCCGCGATCACGTCTTTTTTTTCGGGGCCGACGTTTATTGCATAATCAACACGATACCCGGCACGAAGCAGGTCTTTGATCGTATCTTCCGTGGTCGATTGGTTTCCCGCCACGGCGAGCGACTTTCCGAGATTTTTATTTTCCAAAACACTCTGAGGAAAATTCGTCGAAAATATCTTCGAATTGGGATACGTATAGAGTGGACCAGTCCACGAGACGGTTCTTGTGAACCGGCTGTTCACGTGGCTTTTCGAGCATCGAACAGGTCTGCATCCTGGTTTTTATGAAATGACTTTGGGGTCCGTTCTGCCATGCTCCGTATGGTCCTGAGAATCCCTGTTTATCTCTGCGATCGATGTCCTCAGGGAGAAGGGTTTCCATGGCGTCACGAAGAATCCGTTTCCCGTTATCGGCGTCCCGATATTCGTCCGATGATTGATGTTTGTTGAATGGATTCACTTTCCATGTCGCGGGAATTGATGTGGCAAAATGAAAAAGAGGTCGATCCAGGAACGGGAATCGCGATTCAAGTCCGTATGCCATTCCCAGTTTATCTTCCACGTGCAGCAATCCCCTCAAAAAGAACGTTGTGTCCAGGTGGAAACAGGCGTTTAAAAATTCCTCTTCTCGTTTGAGATTATAAGGCATTGACGTCAACCAATCCATAAAGAGACGCCGTGGCCGGGCAAAATCAATATCTCCGTGCTGTTGATCCGGAATCCACGCCCGGCGTTCCCGCTCGCTGAATAACCGGTTCCACTGGTCGTAAAGTCCTGTTTTGTTTTTATCCGGATCCGACCCGCGCCAGGCGGTCTGGTATCTCCAGGGATATCCTCCGAACAGTTCGTCTCCACCGGTTCCGCTGAGTACGGCTTTTCCGTGTTCCGATGCGAGTTCAGCCGCCCTGTAATTCGGATATGATTGTCCGACCCGCGGTTCCTCAAGGTGTCGTACCAGATCTTCCAGTACGTCTTCCAGTGTGTCCGCGGTCACCACGCCCTCGTAATGATCTGAGTCAATCGCGTCTGCGACGACTCGAGCGGCAGGGCGTTCATCGCAGGCTTTCTTCCCCTGTACTCCCGTCATGTCGAATCCGATGGTAAACGTCTTTAACTGATACGGGGAGAGCTCGTTCGCCAGTACGCTGATCGTGCTGGTGTCCATGCCCCCGCTCAGGTACGCATGGACGGGGACGTCGCTGATCAGATGGTTCTCGATCGCCGTTCTGAGCCGGCTTCGGAGTTCGTCGACCGCCTGTTCGCGGGTTCCATCAAATGAGTTATGGAACCGGATCTTTAATATGCGGCTTCTGCCGGGTTTCCGCTGGGGCTGTTTTCCGTCAAACTCGTATAGGACGCCGGGCTCAAGCGTGCGAATGCCGTCAATAAGCGTGCGGTCGGAGAGAAAATTCTGAAATGTGAGATACTCGTTCAATCCTTGCGGGTCGATGTCGGGGAGGGTATCCATCAGGGAGAGGATCGCTTTCTGTTCCGAAGCCAGGGAGAACCCGGATTCATCCTGTTGCCAGTAAAGCGGTTTGGTCCCGAATTCATCGCGGATGGCGGCGATCTGTTTTGATGGAGGATGGACGAACACCACGGCGTACATCCCGTTCAACCTGGGAAACAGATCCCGTTTCCATTCAACCCATCCTTTCAGAAGTACTTCCGTGTCGGTTTCCGTCTGAAATTCGTATCCTTCCTCCTCCAGTGATTCCCGGAGGGTCTGGAAATTGTAGATCTCACCGTTATACAGAATACGCCATCCCGACGGAGCATGGGTCATGGGCTGTAAACCACGATCGGTGAGGTCGAGGATTGCCAGGCGGCAGTGGGCCAGGCCGATGTTTTCGTGGATCTCCATCCGTCGCCCGTCCGGGCCCCGGTGTTCGATGGTGTCCAGAGCCTCATTGAGACGGGATGAGTCCGGTTCTGTTCCCGGTCCGGTTACATCAATGACAAACCCACACATTGTCTTTTCGTGATGGAGTGATAAAGTTTTGAGTTGATGGCGTATGTCATGACATCGTGAATCATGATAGGGTTTTCAGCAGCCTCCTGGAAGATAGTACTCAACTTACATCGTCTTCCACATGTTTCAAATACCTCCTCCACAGGCAAATTAAGATTTTCCTCCCCCCATCACGTTTTACCTCATCACTCCATCATTCTGTCACGCCATCACGAAGCGAATCAACAACACGCTCCTGATCCTCTTCGGTCAATCCCACGTACATCGGCAGCGTGATCGTCAGTTTCTCGGCGATGTAGGCATTCGGGAAGTCTTCGGGTTCGATGTCGTATTTCTCACGATAATACCGGGTGTGAGCGGCGGCGTGGGTTCCGGGGCGGGTGGCGATTCCGTTCTCCTCCAGGTATTTCATGAGGAGGTTTCGCTTCTTGTGCAGGTGATCCACGTTTTTGAGGGTCGGTTCCTCGGGCCGGTAGAGGCACACGTATGCCTGGTAGCCGTGAGTATAATTGTCGGGGGTGACCGGTGTGCGGAGCCATTCCACGTCATCAAGCATCTGATCGTACCGTTTCGCCTGTTCTCTTCTTGACTCCAGTATTTCGTCCACTTTGTCCATCTGGGCACAACCCATCGCTCCCTGGAGATCGGTCATCCGAAAATTGTGTCCCTGAAGAGAATATTCAGGGAGTTGGTACCCCCCTTCTTCCTCATGTCGTTCACGGTCACTTCGGGCGGCTCCGTGATCGCGGTACATTCGGATTAGTTCTTCCGCTCCGTCTCCGTCCGTGGTGATCATACCGCCTTCACCCGTCGTAATCGATTTACGCGGATGGAAGCTGAAGCAGCCCATGTCACCAAATGTTCCCGCGTGCTGACCATCAATGCGGGCGCCGAGGGCACACGCGGCATCCTCGACCACCCAGAGATCTTTCTGGTCGGCGGCCTTCTGCACACGCTCCATCGGTGCGCATAATCCGAACAGGTGGACCGGTAAAACACCCATCGTCCGATGGGTAACTTTCGTGTCGAGGTGATCCGGGTCGATATTGAACGTCTCAAGGTCGATGTCACAGAAGATCGGCGTTCCGTTTTCCTCCTCCACCA
>CAZSFH010000049.1:0-15244 GCA_964606115.1 uncultured Planctomycetia bacterium
GAGAGAGCGGGAACTCTCCGTCCCGGCTGGTCTTTCTCGGTGATGACGCTCCCGCCGAGTTTGAGGACCGTCGTCATGGTGTCTCCTGGCGAACTCCGTCGGTGTCCAGTTCCGCTCCGAGATCGAGTAGCCTTTTCAAGGCGTCACGCTTCCCCTGCGCAACGGCGAACTGCAGGGCCGTATCTCCGTTTTTGGTTTTCGCGTTAAGATTCGCTCCCGCTTCCACCAGTTTTTGAATGATCTTTACCCGACCCTCCCTGGCCGCGTACGCCAGCGGGAACATTCGAACCTCATGTTCAGATCGCCGGGAAACATCGGCCCCGGCATCGATAAAGGCCTGAACCAGTTTTTGATCTCCCTGCTTGATAGCCAGGATAAATGGAGGAAGGTCTTTGCGGCGAGGTTTTGCATCCGGATCGGCACCGGCCGCGAGCAGTTTTTTCGCGATCTCCGACTTTTCTTTCCTCACAGCAACCAACAAAGCGTGATTTTTAAATTTCGTCCGGATCCCCTTTTTTAGAAAAACGGAAACAGCCTTCTCATGTCCTCGTTCGACGGCGGAGATGATTGGATGATGGACGTTTTTAGAAACGAAGGAAAAGGGCGGGCTGGACGTCTCCAATAACAACCGAAGGCACTCCGGTTGTCCGACGCGAGCCGCGGTGTGGATCGGGGTTTCGCCCGATGAGCGCATCGTATCAATCCGGGCGCCATGTTCCAGCAAACGCCGCACGATTTTATGGTTCCCCTCCTCAATCGCGATGTGGAGGGGGGCCACTTCCTGGTCGGCTATGATCGTTTTTCGGTCTGGATCCGCTCCGTTTCGAAGCAGACATTGAACGACCCTATCGTGTCCCTTTTTAACGGCGTGGTGAAGTGCCGTCCAGCCGTCAATATGAAAACGATTCACGGAAACCCCTCTACTGAGTTTCTTTTTCAGCGCCTCGACGTTCGCGGATCGAGCGGCCTGAAACCAGTTCTGTAGCTTCCGCTCCTTTTTGTCAAAGTAACGTTCAGCGAGGGTGTGTATAAGTTCGTCGATACGATCGCGTGCGTCCGGGCCCGCTTTGCGACGGTGGTCTTTCAGAAGCGACATCGCTTTTTCGCCGTACGCCAGGAGCCGCTTCCGGGCGTCTTCTCGGCCAGAGGAAGAGGCACTCGTGAACTTCTGGATTGCCTGTTGAATGGTTTTCGTTCTTTTTTTGAGGGGTTCGGAAAACGTCCTGTTCAGGTACTGATGAAACTCCAGTATCCGTTCGATGTTCTCCCTCTCATGGATCCGGGCCAGATACCGGGCCGTTAACCCTTCGCGTCCGGTCGCGGTGCGCCCTTTCTCGGTGCCGAGGACGGCTTCAGATCCTTCGTCGGATTCATCTTGATCGTTTTCGAAGTCAAATAAGCCGGCAGAATTCTCGCTGGAATCCATTTTTGATCCGAAGCCCGGCCTGGATTTCCTGTTCGACCATACGTACGGGTCGGTTTCTTTCCTGAATCGATGAGGATCCCTCCTTGCCGCTTTGCTCCTTGCGCCAACGCGGGCCCCGGCCCGAATCAACTTCTGCACAAGGTCCTTCTTCCCGGCCTCAACCATCTTCATCAAAGGCGTTTTTCCTCCCGGTAAAACAAACCGGACTTCCGCTCCGTGATCAATGAGTACCTCCGCGTTTTCATACCGACTGAATCGGGCCGCAAGCGTAAAGGGGGTGGCTCCATTCGCGGCTTTTGCATTCACCTCCGCTCCCGCCTCAATCAACCGTTTTACGATGGCAGGGGATCCAAATTCCGCGGTAATCATCAGCGGGGTCACCTTCTTCCGCCCTTCAAACGGAATCGCCGAGTTTACCTGAACGCCCTGCCTGAGAAGATATTCGACTATCGCCTTTTTTCGGTTGATAATCGCAATGAACAGGGGTGGAACCGAATGGGAATCGTTGCTCAGAATCGCTCCCTGGTTGTGGAGATATTTCAGGATCGCAGGTTTGTCGGTCAGAACCAGATTCCTGACGAGTGCTTTGCCGGAGGACTTTTCAGGAAAGAACGGAATTCCCATCTCGTGTAACCTTTTTACCAGATCCACCTCCCCGGTCTTCGCTGCAAAATGAAGTGCCGTTTTTCCTTCAAGTTTTTTTGTCCCCTCGGGAAACCCCCTGTTCATCATCTCTTTCAGTTTTTGTACGTTCTTGTTCTTCGCCGCCTGAAACCATTTCTCAATAGGTCTGTACCGGCGGATGTGCTCGTATTCGTTCGGGTCCTCGATCGAATGACGTTCTTTTTCCGAATACACCGTATCGATGTTCGATTCGATCATGCGCACGAGTTCTACCGTGCGTTCACGAATCGCACCGGTTTGATCCGCCGCATCCTCTGGAAAGGTCAGGGCCATCAAAAAAAATTGCAGGAGTTCGTCCCGGTTCTGAATCGTAGAAAAAAAGTTAAAAGGGGCGTTCGTATAAAACGTAACCTCAACGAAATTCGTTGTTTTCCGCGAATTCATACCTCCGCCACGTTCAAACGCAACGAGTACCGGCTCCCCGAGAACACGGGTTCGGAACCGAATCTGACGCCGGCCACGCATTTTGCGCGCCGACACACCGGCCATCCGACCAATATCATAACTTAGCAGTTGAGTTCCTTCCTTCTTCATGTCGCCGACGGCGGAATCTGTACCCTGCTCCTTCTCGTGCCGAACATTGTGAAGAAGCAGCAGGGGGGGAAACTCAAGCTTGCTGTTCTGGTATTCCAATTTTTGCACCTCCCGTTTCAATTCCTCCCGGTCCCCGGCCCGGAGGGACGGAACCAGAAGAAGTGACAGAGCCGGTACCAGAACCGGGATCAGAAAGCGGGAACGAAGAACGTTCGGTAGAAATCTTGTTATGAGCGGCAAATCCGGTCCCTTTGTAATATGGTCGTGATTCATTTTTTTCCGTTGCGAAATAAAGATTTCTATCATTTATTATATCAAATGGCTTCCATCTAAAAAGTTCGTGACGGTACCGGACAAACCAGGTCGCCGGAGCAGAGCTTTTTCCTTGTCCCTTCCTCGAAATTTTGTTAGCTTGAGTGCTGTGTTTCTTATTTTTGGTTCTAATTTAAAAACCGATGATGAACGTCCGAGACGTCCTGATCCTGATCGTTCTGTTCACCGCTTCCGGTCTCCTGCTGTCGTGCGGTGGAGGAACTGCCGACGACACGCTGATTTACGCGCGCGGAAGCGATTCGAACAAGCTGGACCCGCACGACGTCAGCGACGGGGAGTCCGTAAAAGTCATCGATCAGATCTTTGATACGCTCGTACGGTTTCCGAAAGATCCGACACGAAAACCCGAACCGTCCCTGGCAGAAGCGTGGTCGTCCTCATCGAATGGCACCTCGTGGGTGTTTCAATTGCGGGACAACGTGTCGTTTCACGATGGATCCACGTTGACGGCCAAGGACGTGGTGTTCAGTTTTGAGCGGTTGATGAATCCGTCGGAACACGGTCTGAACGGCCCATATTCCGGTTATTACAGCAACATCGAGAAGGTGGAAGCCGTCGATTCCACAACCGTTCGGTTTAAACTGAAACATCCGTCCGCCGTGTTTCTCCGGAATCTCGCGATGTTTTCGGCGTCCGTCGTTTCCTCGGAAGCCGTCAAGAAACACGGTGACGCTTTCGGATCGCATCCTTCCGGCACGGGCCCGTATCAATTCGTATCCTGGTCCCGGGGAGAACGAATCGTGCTGAAACGGTTCGATGCGTACTGGGGTGAACCGGCGGAGACGAGAACACTGGTGTTCATTCCCGTTCACGAAAATGCGCAGCGAATTCAGAAACTGATTTCCGGCGAAGCTCATATCATCGACGGTATCGGACTGGAAAACATCGAGCGAATCCGTTCCAGCTCCGGGACCGATCTTCTGAAAAAACCGGGCATGAACATGGGATATCTCGCGATGAACACCCGGAACTCACCGTTCGACCGGCGGAAGGTGCGAAAAGCAATCGCTCACGGGATTGACCGGAAGGAAATCCTGAAGGAAATCTACCGCGGCATAGGACAGCGCGCGGACACGCCACTTCCTCCGACCATCTGGGGACATCGCGAGGATCTGGACCCGTATCGCCACGATCCGGAAAAAGCGCGGAACCTCCTGGAAAACGCGGAGATCAATCCGGACCAGAAAATTACATTTCTTCACATGACAAATCCGCGGCCCTACATGGCCGATCCACCGTTGCTGGCCCGCAAAATCAAGAACGATCTCGAAACGATCGGCTTCACGAACATCGTGCTCCGACAGATGGACTGGAAATCATATATTCAGGCCGTGCAAAACGGAGAACACGACCTTTGCCTGCTGGGCTGGACGACGGACAACGGTGATCCGGATAATTTTCTGTCCGCTCTGTTTCACAGCAAAAACGCAAAAGTCGGAAGCGCCAACAACGTCAGTTTCTTTCGAAACGACGCGTACGATCAAACGGTTGATCGGGCGAAACGGACGCTTGACAAACAAAAACGAACGTCGTTATACAAAAAAGCCCAGGACATGCTGCACGAGCATGTCCCGGTGCTTCCGCTCGCGTATATGCCGGTTCTTGCCGCAAAACGGACGAACGTAAGCGGATACGAAGTGTATTCGATCGGCGAGGTCCGCCTCGAACACGCGAAATTAATCGAACCGGAGCAACCGGCACAGGACACCGGTTACTAACGTTCACCGTGGGTCCCTATATCCTCAAACGTCTGGCGGTGGCCGTCCCTCTCCTGCTTGCGGTCAGTTTCATTTCCTTCTCGACCCTGTACTTCTCCGATCGAGATCCGGCCCGGGCGATTGCCGGTCCCAAAGCGTCGCCGGAGACCGTCGAACGTATTCGGAAACAGCATCACCTGGACGAACCGCTGCTGGTACAGTATTATTACCGGATGAAATCTCTCCTGCTGGAAGGAAGCCTCGGTACGTCCATGAAAACGTCAATCCCGGTGGAACGGGAGATCGCGGACCGGTTCGCCGCCACGTTTGAACTGACCCTGGCGGCCATGATCATCGCAGTTCCGCTGGGGGTGCTTTTTGGTATCCTGTCAGCGGTCTATCAGCATACGCTGGTGGATTACATCTCGCTCGGCCTTGCGCTGATCGGCGTGTCCATTCCCGTCTTTTTCCTTGGTATCCTGCTGGTATTGATCTTCAGCGGGGGATTGGGCTGGTTTCCCGTGTCCGGCCGGGCGCCCGCGGGCCTGTTTTTCGAGTACAGCACGAACCTGTATGTCATGGAAGGATTCATCCGCGGAGACTGGCACCGCGTTCAGATTTTTCTCCGGCATCTCTTCCTCCCGGCCCTTGCCCTTGCGACCATCCCGATGGCCGTGATCACCCGCATCACCCGCTCGTCCATGCTCGACGTGCTCGGGTCGGATTACATCCGGACCGCCCGCGCGAAAGGGCTGTCGGAATCCCTCGTCATCGGCAAGCATGCCCTCCGAAATGCACTGATCGACATCACCACGATCAGCGGCGTACAGCTCGGCTATCTCCTGGGGGGAGCGGTCCTGACGGAAACGGTCTTCGACTGGCCCGGACTGGGAACGTATCTGGTTTCACGCATCCAGTTTGGTGACTATATGGCGCTCCAGGGAGGGCTGTTCGTGACCGCGGCGGTGTTCGTGCTGATGAATCTTCTGGTGGATGTTTCCTACGCGTTTATTGATCCACGAATCCGGTATGGAAGCGAAGCAGAACATGAATAATTCCGGCGGCGATGAACCCGATTTCCCTCCGTCGTCGTTGAGATCCCGAACCATGCGGCTTCTGACCTATCCCCCGGCCGCCACCGGTGGTATTCTGATTGTTCTTATCATTGGAATGGCCCTGTTCGCGGACGTGATTGCTCCTTATGGTCCCGGGGAAGAAGCGGGTCCGCCCCGTACCCCGCCCACGTGGTTGACCGAGAACCCGGATTTTTCCCATCCGCTCGGCACCAACGGCATCGGACAGGACCTGTTTTCAAGAACGGTCCACGGCGCACGCATGTCGCTCGGTTTCGGCCTGCTGTCCGTGGCCGTCGCCCTGGTCGTCGGCGTACCGCTGGGCGTAATCGCTGGCTACGCTGGAGGCACGATTGATTTCCTGGTCATGCGGGTCATCGATCTGATGATGTCCTTTCCCGGCATTCTCCTGGCCATTCTGTTCATGGCGCTGCTCGGGCAGAACAAACAGACACTGATCCTCGCGGTCGGCCTGATCAATGTCCCCACCCTTACCCGGCAGACCCGGGCGTCCGTTATGGCGACGGTCCAGGAGGACTTCGTGCTCGCGAGCCGTGCGCTGGGAGCGGGACATCTCCGAATCATGTTTTTCCGTGTACTCCCGAACGTCCTCGGTCCGATTATGGTGCTGGCTACACTCGGTCTCGGCCGGGCAATCCTGGAGACGGCCGGCCTCGGTTTCCTGGGACTGGGTCTGAGTACGGACGCGGTGGAATGGGGAACCATGCTTTCTCAATCGCAAAAATATTTCCTGAACAGCCCATGGATTCCACTCGTCCCCGGCGTATCGATCAGTCTCAGTGTGCTCGGCTTTAATCTCCTGGGAGACGGCTTGCGGGACGTGCTGGATCCAAAAGAGAAAACAGAACGGACGTTGGGCAAAAAATGACACATACCTTCAGATCAGTCAATCCCTTTTCGCATCGGACCAAAAATCCCCACGGAAACTTTTGGATGCAGTGGAGAGGACGCTTCTGAAATTTGACATTCCCGAATCTGCTTCATAAGACAAAAATTCGAGTTGTATTTTTTTATTTGATTTATACCGGGAGGTAAGAATGAGACGGTTTGCTTTCCTGTCTCTTTTCGCTCTTGTCGTGTTTTCCCTTGCCGGTTGTGCTGCAGCGAGAACACCCGTAATGGGTACTGCCTACCTGGACGTGGATGCACCGGTTAATGCCACCAATTCCGACGCCGAGAACCTGAAAACGGGAAAAGCAAAAGCGAAATCCTATCTTGGTGTTGTGGGTCTCGGAGATGCTTCCATCAATACGGCAGCGGAAAAGGGGAACATTTCAGAGATTCATCACGTGGATTATAACACGAAAAACTTCCTGGGTATATACGCGGAAACGACCACGATCGTCTACGGAAAATAAAATCCGATATTATATGATCCCCTCCCTGTTTTACGGGGAGGGGATCTTTTTCTCCCTGAACCACCTCGGATCAACCATCGGGAAAAAATTGAAATAAAACCATATAATAATTATTCTATTCAGTACGGGTCTTGCCACACTGATAAAAAAGCGACCCTTAGCTGCCTTCTTCCAATATTCAAACGGTGCAAGATGCCGTTCGTATTATAGAACGAAGCACTGATCATCGTCCGTACTTCTTTCATCTCGATTCCGCGTCAGAACCATGCAAATTCGGAACTCCCTGATCTCACGTCCGTGGCTCGCCATGATCACCCTGCTCGGTGCTTTTTCGATTTCACTGACCGCCTGTCTCGCGCAGAGCGATGGGAGCGGCAAACAGCTTGAGCTGAACGTGGATAACAACCCAATTGATCGAGAGGCTTCGAAAGGGTTACCCACCAGTTACGCTCCTATCATTGAAAAAGTATCGCCGAGCGTGGTGAACGTTTTTTCGACCAAGATCGTGGAGGCAAACCGCCGCCGGTTGCCGTTTTTCAACGATCCGTTTTTCCGGCGGTTTTTCGATAACCCCCGGAGGCGTGAGGAACAGGAGCCGAGGAAACGAAAACAGCAAAGTCTCGGATCCGGCCTGATCGTTACAAAGGACGGGTACGTGCTGACCAATCATCACGTTGTGAAAAACGCGGATGAAGTCAAAGTGGCGATGGCGGAAAAGGAGCAGGAGTACCCGGCCGAAATTGTCGGATCCGACCCGGAGACCGACCTGGCTGTGCTCAAGGTTAAAAGCGAGAAAACACTTCCGGCCGCCACGCTCGGGAACAGCGATCAGCTGAAAGTCGGGGACGTTGTCTTTGCCATCGGGAACCCGTTCGGCGTCGGAAAAACCGTGACGAAAGGTATTGTCAGCGCCAAAAACCGCGGAATCGGCATGCTGGACTACGAGAAATTTATCCAGACCGACGCTTCCATTAACCCCGGAAATTCCGGCGGCCCGCTGATCGACGCGAAGGGACGGGTCATCGGCATCAACACCGTAATCCTCTCCCGATCCGGCGGCAGCCAGGGCGTCGGATTTTCAATCCCCATCAACCTCGCGCGGTCGATTGCAAAACGAATCGTCACCAGCGGTGGTGTGTCCCGCGGTTTCCTGGGCGTCAAAATTCAGGAAGTCACCGAGGACCTCCGCGAGCAGTTCGGAATCAAACAGGATGGCGGCGTATTGATCAGCGAAGCCATCGACGGCATGCCGGCCGAGAAAGCCGGGCTGAAAAATGGCGACGTTATCATTTCGTTCAACGGCAAGAAGGTGACGAACATCCGCGAACTCCGGTTTGCCGTCGCCAACACGCCCCCCGGCAAAAAAGTGAAGGTCACCGTCGTCCGCGACGGCGAGAAAAAGACGGTCGAGCTCGAACTGGCCCGGCGACCGGAAGGACAGGCGTCAGCGGATTCCAGCGAGGCCCTCAAGCTTCTGACCGGTGTGTCCCTTCAACCCCTGACACCGGCCCTTCGTCGGAACCTGAACATCCCTGAAAAGATTAGCGGCCTGCTCGTCACGCAGGTCGATCCCACGTCTCCGGCCGCGGACGCGGGTCTGCGTAAAGGCGATCTGATCCGGAAGATTAACCGAAAAAATGTATCCAGCATGTCAGATGCACGGCAGGCGCTCAAATCCGGATCCGAAAAGTCGGTTCTGCTCTACGTCTGGCGCGACGGGAGCAGTCAGTACCTTGTGATTAAAGAGAAATAGATTCATCCAGCGCTTTCTTCGCCGCGCCGTGAATCGGAATCTCGTCCAGGTCGTCCCGGGTAACCCACCGGGACGGCCAGGCGTCTTCTCCGGTGGCCGGGTTCCGAACCCGTCCGCGGAAGAGCGGCATCTTCAGGTGAAAGTGACTGTACGTGTGAGTGACGGCCTCCTCGAGTTCAGATAACTGCACGGTCCGTCCGAGCGCCCACTTCATCGTGCGGCGAGCGGTTTCCTCAAGCGTTTCGTTTTCCTTATTCCAGAGCGCGGGCGGTTCCCACATGCCCCCCAGCAATCCGCTGGACGGTCGGCGGACCATCAGGATCGTTTCCCCTCGCCGGATCAGTATTCCCGTCCGCGTTCGGTTGGGAACGTCCCGTGAAGCACCACGGAACGGAAGCTGTTCCTGAATCCCCTTCTCGTAGGCCACGCAGTTTGATCGCAGAGGACATTGCTCGCAGACCGGATCCGAGGGCGTGCAGATCAATGCTCCGAGTTCAATCAGCGCTTCGTTGAAGCTCCCCGGCTGTTCGTCCGTCATACTCCGTCGCACCGTTTCACGAACAAACGCTTTCCCCTCCGGGCGCTCGGTGTTTTCCGTGTATCCGGCATATCGACTGATAACGCGAAACACGTTGCCGTCCAGAAACGGTACCGGCTTCTGAAATGAAAAACTGGCGATCGCCGCGGCGGTTGCCGGTCCGATCCCCGGAAGCGTCTCCAGCTCGTCCACCGTCCTTGGAAACGTTCCGTCGAACTCGCGAACCAGTTTCTTGGCCGCACTGTGCAAATTTCGTGCCCGCGTGTAGAAGCCGAGTCCCTCCCACAGGTTCAGGACTTCTTCTTCCTCCGCCTCCGCGAGATCCTCTAACCGCGGAAACGTCTTCATGAACTCTTCGAAGTAGGGGATCACTGTGTCCACCCGGGTTTGCTGGAGCATCACCTCGGACACCCAGACCGGGTACGGGTCCCGATCGTCGGATCGCCAGGGAAGATTGCGCCGGTGCTCTTCAAACCAGTCCAGAAGAGCCGCCTGATCTGATTCGGTGATCTCCGGGTCTGTTTCCGTCATATCCAGGAAGTTACTGAAAATACCTTGCGACATCCGTGAAACGAGTTACCTCGAAGAGTGCGGGGGCCGCCGATCTCGATGGCGTCATTGATCGACGAAGCGGATCTGGTCACCTATCTCGGCACGTAGCAGAGTGCACATCGTTATTGAACTTCACGGAAAACACCGCTCTTCTGGAAGTTTGTTCTCATAAAGAGGTTCCCGTTTTGTTCACGTGGTTTAATATCAGTCCATCCTCTTATCGTTTCCGCCGACGTACTTCCGATGCACCCGATCACCAATGGAGCAGAGAAGGTCATAAGAAATCGTGCCGGCCTTCTCGGCAAGTTCATCAACGGTAATCTCCTCGTCTGCCCGGCGGCCAACGAGCGTGACCCAATCCCCGACCTCCGCTTCTTCCACCCTCCCCGCATCGATCAGGAGATAATCCATCGTCACACGGCCGATAACGGGACAGCGGGTTCCGTGAAGAAGAACGTCCGCGTCGTTCGAAAGCTGAAACGGATATCCGTCATTGTATCCGAACGACACCACGCCCAGGGTCATCGGCCGATCAGTCCGAAAGGTCCGGCCGTAGCCCACGGCATGGTTTTCGGGGACTTTCTTGAGATGGAGCAGACGAGCCTCGAGCTGCATCACCGGTTCCAATTCGACTCCACGGGACGACAGAGAACCGGGCGACATACCATACAGGGAGATGCCGGGGCGAACAAGATTAAAATGGGCATCCGAATATCGAAACACCCCCCCGCTGTTGGCCGCGTGAATATATCGAAAAGCAAAACCGTTTGACCGACACCGCTCAAGCACCTCGTTGAACTCATCCAGCTGCTGCCGTGTGAACGCCCCTCCCTCCTCGCGATACGCGGAACTCAGATGGGTACTGAGACCTTCAAGTTCCAGGAAAGCGTGTTCCTCAATCTGTCCGGCCAGATCGAGTACCTGCTCCGCGTTCACTCCAAGACGATGCATACCGGTATCAACCCCGAGGTGAACCGGAAGCGAATGATCAGATCGCTTCGCCGCTTCCCCGATCCTCTCGATACGGGACGGATCCTGAACGGTGGGTCGGACGTGATACTCCACAAGCTTCGGAATCTCCTCCTCCGTGATCTTCCCCAGTATCAGAAGAGGCGCGTCAATTCCCGCTTCGCGTAGTTCACGAGCTTCCGCGGTCGACGCCAGTCCAAGCAGTTCCGCTCCGTACTCGAGGACCGTTTCCGCGATCGGAATGGCCCCGTGGCCGTATCCGTCAGCTTTGACCACGGCCAGCACGGAAGTCGATCGACCCACCCGGTCCCGGATCCGCTCAAGGTTACGGGCCAGACAATCGAGATCGATTGTTGCCCGGGACCTGTGTTCTGTCATCGTAGATGCATCCTTGAATACGGAATTCAAACGAAGCTCGACTCTCCTCTCACCAGCCGATTCAGCAACAGGTGGCCGGACGGAACCCCGTCCGAAAACGGACATTAAGATCCATTCACCTGCCGTTTGGCCGGTGTGAGGAAAGGACGGTACCTGAAACCAGAACCGCGTCCAAACGCCAACTCCCCCTGACAATGAGGCGGAGTGTGTAAGGATCACGCTCTCGGACCGTTCCTGGTTGTCGAAACGTCAACCGCCCACAACGATCACGGAAGATCTTCAACTCGCGTCACTATATGGTCGATAAGACCCGTACAACGTTCAACTGAAACCTCCCCTGGCATGATATAAGGTTTTTGACTGAATTACAGGTTGATTCACAACGCGGGACGGAAATATAATCTGATATATACTTCCCGTATCTATTGCAGTTTCCTGAACGCCTCTTTCGTCTGCACCTTTGTTCAGTCTTTTTTCTTACAGTTGTCCGGATCACACGCGGATTATTATGTTTCGGAAATATTTCTGGATACCCGCCTTCCTGGTTCTTCTCGCTTCTCACCAGATACCGGCCCTCGCGCAGAAGAAATCTCGGACCCTCCCCCGGGACGGGGTCATCGCCCGCGTCAACGACGATATCATCCTCGCGTCGGAGGTCTGGAAACGTCTGGCACCGCTCCTCCAGTACAAGAAAAAAAGGCTATCCGAATCCGAATTCAAGGAAAAGAAACGGACCTGGTTCCGCAACACGATCTCGTCCATGATTCGTTCACGGGTCATTCAGCAGGAAGCCGAGAAAGCCGGACTCTCCGTCTCGGATCAGGAAATTAAAGAGGCAGTGAAGGATCAGATCAAGAAAATCGGATCGCGAGAAAAATTCATCAATGGCCTCAAGCAACGGGGATGGACCCTTGAGAAATGGAAACGTGAGAAGCGAAAGGACCTGCTGCAGCAGAAGCTGTTCCGGAAGAAATTCAAGGAGTCAAGGACGACGTTCTTCGTTTCCCCGAAGGAATTGCGTCGGTACTACGAGAACCACAAATCACAATTCTACCGGGAACCGAAAGTGAAAGGACTCCTGATCAGCATTCCGTTCGGCGAAAAACGAAAAAAACGGGAGGCCCGGAGTATCGCTAAATCTATACTTCAGCAGATCGAAGACGGCGCGAGGATGAAACATCTTGTCCAGGCCTACAAAAACCTCGACCCCGAACGAACGAGAACGTTCGACTGGATTAAAAAAGGCACGTTCTCTCAGAAGGTGGAACGGTGGCTGTTCGAGAAGCTGGACGGCGAAGAAGTGGCGGGGCCGATCACGCTGGAAAACAGCGTCGTTCTGGTGAAGCGGACCGGGAAAATCAAGGAAAAGAAATCGGCCTTCCAGGATCCGGAGGTTCAGGAAAAAATCCGACAGCGCATCCGGAATCAGAAATATCGGGAACAGCTCAAAGAGATTGAAAAGGAATTATTGAAAGAAGCCTACATCAAACCCCGGTATTTTTTGAACATCGGGTAACGGACAATCTCCGGACGGTTTCCAACGTATGGGGACGGAGGGGATCAAAGGGAAAAAGCAGGATGAAGATCCGCACGATCCGTTTTCCTGTGATCGGGGTTCTTGTGGGGATTCTTATAGCACCTTCCATTCCCAGTTCCGTCAATGCAGCGGATGATGGTCGTGAGACTCCCTCATTTCATTGACGGTTTTCCAGAGCGCATTATCATTTTTGAAAAACCGGACAAGACGGCCGGTTGAGACGTTCAGGAAGTCAGCCGTCTCCGACAGCCGCGCGTCGTACGCCTCGAACACGTCCAGCACCAGCTTCACTAGAAACGGATACCATCGATTTTTTCGATTTATCTCCAATCCATTTTCGACGTATGATTCCAGTTCGGGTGGAAGACCGATATCGGAGGGGTCGATATCGTGTCGGACTTCCCGCGCGTAGGTCCGGCGTAGCTTTCGAAGGGCAATCTCCCGGTTTTTCGCCTGGGAACGGGTTTTCGTCGAACGGGCGGTGACACCGGAAGGGGGATGAACGATCTCGACGGCGGACTCGGACGTATCCGCCTTCGCCCCCCCGGGTCCGGATCCCCGGGCGGTTCGAACCTCGCAGTCCTCCAGTAGCTGCTGATCAGTCCTGTTCAGGACTTCGAACATCGGTCGATCCAAGCGCTTGAAGAAGGTCGTCCGAGGCGTAATGCATACGGTGAGGATACGGAATTTCGATACCCGCTTCATCCAGTGCCTCTTTGATGTCGGCAATGAGCTCCGATCGTCCCTCGATAAATTCTTTGATTTCGAACCAGACCCGTACGGTCAGGTTCACGGACGAATCCGCCAATTCATCGATGAGCACCATCGAGTCCGGTTTTTCGAGGACTTTCTGACTTTCCTCCAGCACACCACGAACGATCTCCTGCGCTTCGCGAACATCCTCGTGGTAGGCGATGCCCACTTTGATGTCGAACCGTCGGATCTGATACTTCGTAAGATTAATAATGTTGTTCTTCAGAAGCGTTTCGTTCGGGACCCGGATAAACTGATTATCAAACTGCCGAAGTTTCACGGAGAGCAGATCCACGGACAGTACGACCCCCATGGTTTCGCCAATCTTGACCGCGTCGCCGACCTTGAACGGCTGTTCAAACAGCAAAAAGATCCCCGAGATTATATTCGCGAACGACGTTTGAGCGGCAAATCCAATCGCGATGCCGAACACGCCCGCGGCGGTGATCAGGGTGGTCAAATGAATTCCGACAAGATTCAAGCTGATCAGAAAACCACCGACAACAATGATCCAGAACACGACTTTCTTTCCAATATTCTCCGCGTGCTCGCCGGAATGTTTCTCAATTGCATCCCCGGTCAGACGCGAGATGACGCCCGCGGCGACGAGGCCAATTAAAAACACCAGACAGGCAATAATCCATTTCCAGACCTTCTCGTTTTTCAGTACTTCAAACATGTCAATACCCGTGATTCATCGATCCTTTTTCGATGATCGATCTGAGTAAGTTCAACGAGAGACCGTCATCACGTTCGTGAAGCGGCCCCTCCACCAGCTCGGCTCCTTCCAGGGAAGGACGATCAAGGTGATTGACGTGACCTTCCGTTTCCGAACTCACGATAAACTCCACACTGTTCAGGCAGAGCTGATTGTCCCTGACATAGAAGCTTAGAAGAGGCGGTTCCAATAGAAGAATGCCGACCTCATGAGGTTCGTCACTCGTGTTCCGAATGGAAATGTTGACCACGAGAACGCGAGGATCGTCCTCAAGAAGGGCAGGCTCCTTTTTATGCGGTCCGTCGTGCAGGTTACAGACGGTGCCACCCGTCAGGGGACCATAATGGGTTTTCTTCAGCGGTATCCCCGGTAGCTCAACGAGCTTTACCGGCTCCTTGCCGTCCACCTCCCAGTAGATGCCGGGTCGGGTCGGATACGTGGAATACGTTTCAAACGTCGCTCCGGGCAGGACCTTGATCGGCTGTGGAAATCGAATCATGTTCGGCTGTTCCCAGCGAATATGCCCCATTCGTACGATGCCCGACTCCTGTCCGGACGACGCGAGAAAATGCGGATCCGAGGATCCGACTTCCTTTACCTGCACCACCCCTTCTCCGACCCCGACAATCTCGAATGTGGTCTCTCCAAGGCTATACTCAATCGGTTCGTTCTCACCGACACGCTTTTCCTCTCCCCAGACGACGGGCTGATCTCCCATAGATTGCTGTTCGTCCGCGGCCGATTTTGTCTCGGGTTTGTCGGTTTGTTCCACTTCTTCCCGCTGATCGTTCATCGGATCGTGCTTAACATATGGGAAAAGATTGTCGCTCCCTCACGGTCGCGGCTCACATCCCGTCTATTGCAGGTGGGGAACCGGAAGAGTTCGAAGCGACAACAGATCTGCAATCGCTAAACATCTC
>CAZSFH010000050.1:0-1512 GCA_964606115.1 uncultured Planctomycetia bacterium
TCTCGAGCTCCGTGATCTCCTCGATTCCATCCGGCGCCGGAACACGATCAAGATCGGCGCTCACGTGGTACGTCCGGCGATCCTCCGGGTACCGCTCCCGGGCGTAGTCAACGATCTCCCGGAACAGGTCCGGTGCGTGACGGACCGTCACCCTGAGCGCTTCCAGGTAACTGGTCCCGGCAGTCTTCACGTGGAACCGTCCGCGCGTAGCTCGGGCGAACGCGGGATACATGGACTGCTTGTCCGATCCCGAATGGAGACTGAGCTTGTACGGCCCGAGCTCCCGGGCGATGGCGGCGTGATCCTCCAAAGATTTCGTCAACCGGTCCAGATCGCCTTTGTAATCAACCCCCTTCTCGAATTCTCCCACGTACCGGGGAGCGAGACTCACAAGCTGGACCTCCGCCTTACGAAGCTGATCGGCGATAATATAATGTTCCACCGGCGTCGTCGGTTCTTCCGTCTCATCAACGCTTATTTCAATCTCATAATCACGATCAAGGGAACGATGTTGCTCATCAATGTACGCCGACAGCTCGATGGCGTGGTTGATGGCGGTACCGTACTTCACCGCACACCGTTTGCACTGCTCCTCCGTGAACTCGATTTCGGTTCCTGATTCAAGCCGGACCGAATCGCCCCGGTAGGATCCATACCAATCCACCCGGTCCCGAACCTCCTTAAATTTTTCCTGAAGCATATCTCGATCGTAGCGATCCGTTTTCTCGTCCACCTCGTCCGAAGGATCAATGGTAAAAAACGTAAATCCGGCTGCCACCGTTCGATCCACGTCCTCGCGCGACTTCAGGTGATCGGCGTCCGCGCCGGCACGACCCTCGTACCCGGCCATCAACATGCCGAACTGGGCTTCCCGCATGACCCCGGTCGGGGTTCGATCCGTTCGTGTCATCTCCCGGATCGACTGCTGAGCGAAGATTGGTTGAATCGGTCCCCCGGCGGATAAAAGCGCTTCCGCGTGACCCGGCGTGCCCACTCCCAGCCGGTCTCCGAACCCGAAGCTCGGTTCCAGCCCGAGCGGTTCGGGGATCAGGTTCGGTTGTTCCCGGACCGCGCGTTGAATGGACGTGTCGTCGAGTTTCCTGGTCTCTCCGTTCGAAAACGTAAGAACGTGTTCGCCGTCGTTCAGTGATGCCTGTATGTTCCGCTGTTTGTTCATGATCTTTCGTAAGAAAAACGAAATAAGTCGAATCCGTGAAAGATTAACGATCTATCGAGCTTTCGAGGACACCCGGGAGCTCGGTCAGATCCTGAATCGTTCCGGCAACGTACGGGGACTCGAGCCGGGCACGATCGGTGCTGGGCCGGAACACCAGCGGCGCGTCCACCCGTTTGGCCATCTCCAGGTCCTGCTGCGCGTCCCCCACGATCAGGAACGTGTCATGCGGGGATTCCGAGTCGTTAACGATCGCCTCGGCGCGTTCCGGTTTTCCCGGAGGTGAACCACTGATCTGTTCAAAGAACGCTGCGATCCCGAGCCGCTCCAGGAGCTCG
>CAZSFH010000050.1:1522-5793 GCA_964606115.1 uncultured Planctomycetia bacterium
TCTGAGGCACTCTTAAATATCTTCTCTAGATTTTCGATCAGTTCTCCTTCCGGTGCACCGGACACCACATGGTACCGGTAGCGATCCCGATGTTGCTCTAGAAACGCGCGCACCCCGTTCGCCAGCGGGATGGACGACATCATGGCCGTAACCCGTTCGTTGAACGCATCACAGAGCTCTTCAATTTTCTCCGGTGAAACGGACTGTTCCAGGATCTCCTCGTAAGACCGGTGAAACACGTCCGAACGATGCATTCCCGGATTGGCCCCGTGAAGCCGGCGCACCTCGGCTTCCTGCTCCTCGGTCAACGAAGGAAGCAGTTCCACGAACAGATCCGTCTTGGGACGAATTGATTCGATGAGGACACCGTCACAGTCAAAAATAATTTCACGAAGGTTTCGCAGCCTCTTTCCGTGCTCATTCATCGCATTTCGTGTGTATCGATTCAGATTGTTCATTTCAATTGGAGTATAGAATGCCGAAAATCGCCGCTGGCTTATGGTTTCAGTTCTCCTCCCCTGAATGGACAGGGAAACCACGGTCATCAGGAGCGGCAGCAAAATTCAATTCCCCATTCAACCCGGCGGACTCGTCACGGAAATCTCGTCTATATTGCAACGGTTTTCCTCCTGAAAAAAAAGCCTGAGAGCTGGCGGGGAGGTTGAATCGCCACGCGGGCTTCCGGTAGGGTATTTCCTGACGTATTCATCCGCGTCCGATAGCGCATTCATTTTTTCTGATCTCCGGGGTTATGCATTTTTCGTCTGCTCTATCAACCGATACAAACCTGGACGACGCCATTGACGAGGTCACAACGTCCGCAAAGTCGTCCCTGGACCACCCTCCCGATCTAACGATGGTCTTTGTTTCCTCACACCACGGACCGGAATTTTCGGAGATCGCCGAGTCGATTCGTGAGCGAGTCGAAACGGATCACCTGATCGGATGCAGTGGAGAAAGCATTGTAGGAAACGGTCGTGAGGTGGAACGGGAACCGGCCCTCTCGCTCTGGCTTGCCAATCTGCCAGACGTCGACCTTACCACCTCTCATCTTCAGTACAAGTCGTCGCCCGACACCGAGACGTTCACCGGATGGCCGGACGAGAATCCGGACGCCCTGTCCGAGGAGACCACGATGTTTCTCTTCGGCGATCCGTTCACCTTTCCCGCCGACAAATTTCTCACACAGATGAACGACGATCATCCGGGAATCCCGGTGGTCGGCGGCATGGCCAGCGGTGGAGAAACCCCGGGGCAAAACGCCCTTCTGGTCGATGATAACGAGTATCGGGAGGGGGCCGCCGCCGCATTCGTCTCCGGGTCCCTTGAACTTGAGACCGTCGTCTCCCAGGGCTGCCGCCCCATCGGACCACACCTGATCGTCACAAAGGCCGAAGGAACGATCATCCAGGAACTCGGCGGGGAACCCCCGCTGACCAAATTACAGTCTCTCGTGGAGGACCTCCCTCCTCGTGATCAGCGCCTGGTCCAGAAGGGGGTCCACATCGGGACGGTGATCAACGAACAGCAGGAATCGTTTTCCCGGGGTGATTTCCTGATTCGAAACGTGATCGGACTGGATCGGGATTCCGGGGCGATGCAGGTGGGAAGCCAGATTCGCACCGGACAGACCGTGCAGTTTCAGGTGCGCGACGCCGAATCCGCGGACCGGGATCTTCGAGAATTGCTCGAGCGAGAGGCGTCCTCCGAGGCCCCGGTTTCTTCCGCACTACTCTTTACCTGTAACGGCCGTGGTAGCCGTTTGTTCGAGGAACCGGACCATGACGCCGGTGTTCTTCAGGAAACATTCGGGAACCTGCCGAACGCCGGGTTTTTCGCCCAGGGCGAACTCGGTCCCATCGGCGGAAAAAATTTCATTCACGGGTACACGGCCTGTGTAACCCTGTTTCAGGATTCGAATTCGTAGGGCCGGAGGGAAACGGTCTTATACGCCGGCCGCGTCCGGAAGGGTGCGATAGTGGTAAAGTCGTCCGCCATCCTCAATGGGTCCGTGATGGCGAACCACCAGGCGTGCGTTGTGAAGGTTTCCAAGCCGGGTGGAAGCGGTGTTATGTTCGAGGTCCAGTTCCTCCGAAAGTTCACGGGCCGTCATTTCTCCGCGTTCTTTGATCAACTCCAGGACGTCCGCCAGGTACCGATCCAGTTTTCCAACATCGATCCATTCCTCCTCTTCTCGGATTCGCCCGAGCAGGCAGAGTTTTTTCTTCTCCAGCGCGATATCCACGTTTTCCAGGTGGCTGTCCTGCAGATCGTCCAGCAACAGAAAAGCGTTCTCGTACTCCCCCTGTTTCATTCGCCCCGCGACTTTGGCAAACACCTCGTCCGCGCACGAATAGTCAATGATATCCACCTGATCGAAAGAGAGCACGAAAACAGTGTCCTCACGTACCGAATCCAGTTCATCTTCGAGGTAGCGGCGCACCTTTTTTCCCGTCGGTCGAGTCACCAGGTTGGTTCCCTGTTCAACGCCACTGGCCTCGCGAGCGAGCTTGGCCAGGTCAATCCGCTTCGTCTGCATTTGAGCCCCCTGTGATCCGGAGAGACAAAATCAGGTCAAACGTCATTCCATCCCAGAGAAAATTGATCGACCGTTTCAATCATATCAGTTTAATCGATGAAATCAAAACAGACCACGGTCCTCAGAAGGTTCATTTCTGTGAAGCAAGGATGATCAAGGAAAATCTCGAACACGAGGGAGTGGTACAAATTGAACGTCCTGAAACCCTGTAAGAACCGGTCACATTTATTAAAAAAGAGTTTGAAATATCGATGTGGATCGAACATAATATCATACTTCGAATAGAGCTTTCCTTTTTAATGAGGCATCGAACAAGAGTTTCACTCCTTCAAACCGAAACGGGAATTCGTCCCAAAGCGTAACTCGCCCGTTCTCGTTCCTGAACCTCATTGAACACTCCATTGATTTTTAGCTAATTGCAGCGTTCATAGCTGTGATTGGTCCCGATACGATCTTTTTCATCTTCATCTGTGATCGTGCTCTTTTCCCGCAATTATCTTGCATACATACCCTGATCCATTGGGAGGAGGTATCCAATGAAAGAGTTACGACTGTTTCAAAAAGCGTTTCGCACGTCAACAAAACTTCCACTTATCAATAAACTTGCCTGGAAAATAGCCCCGACCGTCCGTGGATATTTCGGACGCCGGTTCAACGGGGAGCGAATCCTCACCGAATACGACGACGGTATTAAAATCTGGGTCAGCCTTTCC
Source organism: uncultured Planctomycetia bacterium (assembly GCA_964606115.1). Taxonomy (GTDB): domain Bacteria; phylum Planctomycetota; class MHYJ01; order CAYXQY01; family CAYXQY01; genus CAYXQY01. Next base: position 4,775 of record CAZSFH010000050.1, read on the forward strand.
AATTACATTGAATCAAATATTTTCTGGCAGGGCGTCGAGGAAGAGGACCGCGGGCAGGTAAAATTGCTGAAGGAATTGTTAAAACCCCACCACGTATTCTTCGACGTGGGAGCGAACATCGGCGTTATCTCCATGATCGCAGCCAATATTGTGGCGGAGGGGCGCGTGCACGCGTTTGAACCGTCCGATCACCATCTCGAAAAACTGCACCAGAACCTTCGCGCGAATGATTTCCAGAACGTCGTGGTAAACCCCTACGCCCTGGCAAACGGAAACGGCTCCCACAAAATTCACATTCCGGAATACGACGAGGACGAAATTCACAACACCGGACGCGCGTCGCTGAACCGGGACAACGAATTGCAGGTGGATTTCAGAACGGAAGAAATCATCACCCGGCAAATGGATTCCTATGTCGACGAGCAAACGATCAACCGGATCGACTTCATCAAAATTGACGTGGAAGGGGAGGAGCTGAATGTGCTTCGGGGCGGACAGGAGACGATCGAGCGTTTCTCACCGGACGTCATGATGGAGCTCAACAAACACCACCTGGATCGCGCCGGGGAAACACCGGAAGACGTACTGTCCTACTGGGACAAGCAGGACTATTCCGTTTACCGCATCGGTTACAACGGAGAAATCAAACCGGTCGAATCCCCTGATCAGCTTGACGAACACCAGAACCTCTACTGCTGTCCGAAACCGAATTACGAGAAATAACGACCTGCCACGCGAACCGCGGATTCTTCAGGAAGCTGTCTCCTGAACTCGAGTTCGATTCCTCTTATGAACCGTGGTTGTTGAGTTGTTTGACCGTGATCTGAAAATCCTCCGGCGGTTCGACATCAAACGTGGCCTGTTCATCCTGCGCTGGACCGGATAGATCGATGAATCCCCAGTGCAAACTCGAACGATCGATCAGCGGTCGCTCTTTCTGGAACGGCTTTTCCCGGTAATCCTCGTTGAATTCCGAAAGTTTTAATTCCTCACGATAGCCGTATTCTCGATCGACGGAC
>CAZSFH010000050.1:5803-10303 GCA_964606115.1 uncultured Planctomycetia bacterium
CGGACAGCGGGTGGTGGATGTAGGAGAGGTGTACGCGTTCCTGATGGGGAACCGCGGAACGGGGTGTGATACGAATCAGAGAAAATTTTCGAAACGTTGTCTCCACTTCGATATCCGTCTGAGCGGAACTCCCGTCCTCTCGTACCTCATACGACGATTGGTCGTGATCGGTCGGCCCGACCGGTTCATCGATTGTTCGGTCCGATCGAACCACCCCGTCCACGACCGCCTGACCGGACAGCTCAATCTTGCCGGACGTCAGTTGCTGCTGCAACGTTTCCCGAACCTGTCGATCATCGGCGAGAACGACCAGACCACTGCAACCGGCCGGAACGGTATACATGGGAAACAGTCGCGTGTCCACGGGAACCGATAACGCCTCAACAACCCCCTCGTCCAGGTCTGTATCCTGCAAAATCGTCCCCTCGGTTCGATCCAGGTAAATCTGTCCCGGAAACGTGTTGAGCACGTAAATCCCCTCGTTTTTGTATAGCACGTCGGGATCAGGAAATGATCGTTTCCGCTCCTCGGAAGCCGTACCGATCTTCACTTCGTCCCCGGACTGCAGGCGAAAGTCCAGAGGGCGGGTGATTCCGTTGACCTCCACCACCCCCCTGTCGACAAGCTTCTGTAATTTTCGTCGGGAATCAATGGGCGTATACGCCTGGAGAAATTCGCCGAGCGGAATATCCTCAAAATACGGCTCGACGGTCAGCGTTTCCCCTTCCTTGAACTCCTGTTTCATGGTTGTGTATCGATCAAAGCAGAATTCGATAAAACGAATTCATATTGTAACGCAACAACGTGGCCTGTCAAGTTTGATCTTCTACCCCTTCATTTTATATGATGGAAGGCGTATATTGAATGTGCTTTTGTTTCCCCGATTAGAGTCATTCCTTCATGAAATACCTTCAATACGTTCCGGGATTGATTGGACTGCTGGCGTTTCTCCTCGTGCCCAATATCACGTCGGCTCAGGAGACCTCGCCGCAAACCTCCGCCGACGATTTTTCCCACAAAATGGAAGGAGAAACGTATCGAGAGATTACCCACCGGGAGCTTAAAAGTTATTTTGGACGCACCTCTCCAATCGGCGGTTCAAGGGGTGGAACATCCGGCTGAGGGCTCTCGAGATCCGAAACGATCCGTGTGATCGACGACGTTGTCACCGAATCCACCATCAAGAACATTGCAGAAGATGGAACCGTCACCCTTCAGTCAACATTAAAAGGAATTACCCTCAAGGTTTTCGGCTCCACCCGACTTTCCTTTTCGACGCATGAAACTTCCCTTAATAAGTCCGCTCGTGAGAAAGACTACCGAAAAGTGTTCGATTATTTGATTGATACACCTTTTACGGCGACCGTGAATCCGAGCGGACAGGTCACCTCCATCCAGGGAAAAATCAATAAAAAAATCACGAAAGTCAAAAATGCGATTCCGGACGCCAAGGTCAACGGAAATGATATTACGTTCTTCACGGAGAAGATCCTATCCAAGAAATACCTCAAGAACGTTCTCTCCGTCGGCTGGATTCAGGAAACCGCCGTCCAGCTCAAACAGGGAGAGCTTATCAAGAAGGCCGTTCCAACGCCGCCGATTCCCGGTAACGCTCATGGGACATTTGCAAACATGCGGCTGCAAAAAAAGAAGGAAACCTCATCCGCAAATGACAGGGAGCTTTTGATGCAGTTCAAAGCCGGATTGGGACGGGCCACCGACAGGGGAAAGGCAGGACTGGTTTTCTCCCGAAAACCCAATATCGCCCGAAAAACCGTGGTCCAGATCTCATACGGAAAAGCGCCGCTTACGACCAGGTTTAACGTCAAGTTTAAGCGGCAGAAAAAATAAAATAGAGGCCGCGGTTGGTTCCGGACCGAACTCGAGGACCGCATCGCCCCCGGCAATCGCTGAATATTCCCGTAACGTCAGCGAAACGAATTCATTTAGCGGTAGCAGAAAGTTGCCGTTCCGCTTTACAGGTCTGCAGGGAACCGGATCGTGACCTTTCTTTCCTTATGACATACTCACTTCCTGACGGTCGCTGATTTCCTTTTTACTTCCCATCCAGGCGGATGAACCATTCTACGACGTTTACAAGATCGATATAATTCGATAAAATGAGATTCGAGATTCTTTTTTCAAATTTTCCGATAAGAAACCGATGAGGGGGCTATTTTTTACGGATCTGGACGGCACGCTTCTGGATCACGAAACGTATGAATGGCGTTCCGCTCGAACTGGACTTGAGTGGTGCCGGGCAGAAGACGTGGACGTTATTCCGTGTACGAGCAAAACCTGGGAAGAGGTCCGGGTCTGGAGGGATACGATCGGTACACCTTCGATCATCGAAAACGGAGGTGCCGTGGTGCTTTCCCGAAACCATACCTTTGCCCGTGAACCGGAACAGCGGGTTGAAGACGAGTTTCGGTTCCATGAATTTGGTGACAGCGCCGCCCAGATTCAATCAGAATTTCATGAAATTCGTCAGCGAGGAGACTTCAAATGTCAATCGGTCCTCAACATGTCTCCCGAGGTGTTTGCCGGAAAAACGAATCTTGACGTGGAAGAAGCCGAACTCGCGCTAAAACGGCAATTTACCGTCCCGATTCTCTGGATGGAATCGGATCAACGCAGACAGGAATTTATCTCCTGGTGTCAGGCCAGCGACATCAACGTGCAGGAAGGGGGTCGATTTCTTCATCTGCAGCGTGGTTGTGACAAGGGACAGGCCGTTGACTGGTTGACCGATCAGTACGAGCAGGAACACGGATCTCTGGGAACGGGAGGCATCGGAGACAGTCATAATGACATTCCGATGCTCAAGGCGGTTCAGAAACCGTTTGCCGTACAGCAACCCGACCGTCAACACGACGAGCGTATTCTCGAACAGGTGGACCCTCTCCAGACAATTGACGACGTGGGTCCGGAGGGGTGGACGGAAGCCGCGGACCTTTTTCTTGAATGGCTTGCGGATCGGGTCGAATCATGAACGGTTTCAGCCATCTTTCCGAAACCGGGGAGTGGGAGGATGTGCTTCAGCAGTCCGATGAAATCCCGGTCATTCTATTCAAGCACAGCACCACTTGACCATCCAGTAAATGGGCCCGTGAGGCCGTGGAAAAGTGGTATGATCAGTTGTCATATGATCATGAATTGCTTCCGGTCTGGCTACGTGTTCGGGAGGATCGACCGGTGTCCAATGCCATTGAACGCGACCTCGGGGTCCGCCACGAATCCCCTCAGATTTTAATGGTTTACGAACGAGTACGGAGCAGAACGTCTCGGATGCGTTCACGTCCTGTTTTCATGACTGACAAGACCGATCACTTGCTGGACGATCTATTTTCGCTTGATGATGGCGATCCACCGCCGGCCGTGGATACGGAAACGCTCCAGGTGTTTCACAATTACCTGTCGGAGAATCTCTCCTTTCCGGTCCAGGCCGTTTACTCGGAACCCGAAGGAGACGAATCGGATCGGGAAATCAGCGTTCGGATCATGGAGTTACTGGACCTCGATCAGCATCCGATTCTGGGGCCGTACCTCGGTCTGATGTGTGTGACGAACCTCGATGACGACGAGACGATGACCGTCCCCTTATCCCGAATTGTCCGGGTCAAAAATGAAGAACAGCGGCCGTATATCGACGCCTACAGCTTCTGGTTCTGGAAGTACCGCTGACCATCCAGGATGTGATGTTCCGTGCGACCCGATCTCATTATATTCATTGAACAAACAGGCTCATGAACGACAACGCGGACGACCAAAAACCCTTCGATGCTTCCTTTGAGAACAATCCGGACTCACCGGAACTTCAAATCTTTCAGAAACTGAACCATCTCAAGAAGAACCAACCGGAAACCCTCGAGAAAATCGACCGTGTGCTTTCCGACCTTCAGAAGAACACGCTCGAGCTCAAACGAGCCATTCGGCAACTGAACGGCCCCCACCAGAAGCTCCTGACGGTTCTCGTCGCACGGGGTATCCACCGGAGCGTCCGGGAAATTCTTATTGAGGAATCCGTGGATCCCGAATTATAAACCGATCACTCTTTATGGATTCTATTCTCACCTCCACGGAAGCCCTGCTGAGCAGTTTTATCGTATCCTCGATCAACCGCACCGTTCGGGTAAGCGAAGAAAACTTCTCCTTCTTTCGGAAGCGCCTCCTTCAGGAGCGGAAGGGACTCGTTTGTAGTTTGTGGCACAACCGACTTTTCTACCTGACATACTACTACGCGTCTCGTTTCTTCGGAAATGGTGCCCGACCCATGAGCGCGATGATCAGCAAAAGCCGGGACGGAGAAAAAATTGCAAACGTGGCGAAACGATTCGGGTTCAACGTGGTCCGCGGCTCCACATCACGACGAGGAACGAAAGCCCTTCGAAAAATGGTCCGGCATGCACGAGCCGGGGCACCGGTCTGTCTCACCCCCGATGGTCCTCGTGGACCACGTTACCGGGTCCAGAAAGGGACCGCTTATCTCGCCAGTGCAAC
>CAZSFH010000050.1:10313-12182 GCA_964606115.1 uncultured Planctomycetia bacterium
TATGGCGTTTCCTCATTTACAAAGTTCAACTCCTGGGATCGATTTATTCTCCCCTATCCGTTCGCGTGCGGTACGGTCGTCTGCGGAGAACCCATCTGGCCGGATTCGGTTTCCGGTGGTGTCGACGAGCTACAACAAAAGATTCAAAAACACATGGAAGCCCTCGACGGTCGGCTGAGGAAGATGGGCTATCACTTCGCGTAAATTCTTACCGGTTCTCGTCGAAGCCCTTCAGTACTTCCTCCGCTCGGGCCCCGAGTAGCGTGTTTTTTCTCTCACGGGCAACGTCGCGAAGAAGTCGTTTGGCCTGATTGGTCCCGATCTGCAGAAGCGTACGCAATCCGAGTTCATATCCGTAGCGATTGATTGAATCGGTCTCTAATTTTTGTTCAATCCGGTTCCGGATCCGCAGAAGTCGAATTTTCATTTCCGGATTCTCCACCGGCTTCACCGCCTCCTGAAGAACCTTCCACCCCCGGAGATGCTCCGGCAACCATTCAAGTAGTTTGTTATGTGCCTCCAGACGAACCTTATAGGAGTGATGACCGAGTCTCTGCACCATGGTCTTCATGTGCTCAAGTTCCTTTCGGGTCAGGAGCTTCTCCGTGTTGTTAATAATTTTCCGCAGCTCGCGGACCGTGCTATTCCCTCTGCGAACCAGCTCACTTCGCACGATCAAAACCCGCTTTACCTGATCTCGTCGAATCACTTTGAGAAGCTCACGTATCGACCAGGAGGACGGATCCTTCAAAGACACATTCGTGCCCCAGGAAATCGGATCCATGTCAAACATGACCGGATTCGGATGATCCAGCCCCGCGATGAGTTTTTGTCCCCGCGGGGTAAAGGTGAGATCCTGAACGGTCCCTCGTTGCATCGAGAACTGGTACAATCGCTCGCCGCCATCCTTTTGAAAAAGATCAATCAATGTAGCGCCCGAGTCCTCGCTGTACGGGCTGGATGCCACCAGCAATCCGTCAGGCGAAACTTCCAGGGCGTAACGCCATGTGCCGGACGTCGACGTTAAACTCCTGATTCTCACTCGGTCTTGCTTCAAACTCACAATCCGATCACTCCCGTCCGCAAGTGCAACGGCAATTTGTTTTTTTCCTGGAAAGAAGGAAAGATCATAAATAACCTCGGGCATATCCAAAAATATTTTTTGTTGTAATCGAAGCGTGTTATTCTTCCTCTGAACCGTCCAGACCCGGAGCTTATGGTCCCAGCCTCCGGAGACCAGAATATTTTCGTCGGGACCGAACTGGAGCGCATAAATACGGTTAGGGGCGTGTCCCTTCAGCGACTGCACGAGGTTCCCGTTTCGGACATCCCAGATCTTGATCTTACCTCCCTCCCCGCCGGAAACCAGAAACCGGGCATCGGACGTCGTATCAAGGGCACGAACATATTTTGCGTGGCCGGAGAAGGTCTTTTCTGTTTCGGCGGCGAGGACGTTCCAGAGTCGGATCTTCCCATCCTTCCCTCCTGAGAAGATCTGCCTTCCATCCGGGGAAAATTGAACCGTTAAAACAGCTTCTTTGTGCCCCTCGAGCGTTGAACGGATGAGACCGCTCTTCAGGTTCCAGAGTTTCACCGTATTATCCCCGCTTCCGGAGGCGAGCAGTTTGCCGTTCGGGGACACCTCCACGGTGTGCACGGGGCCCGAATGGGAGACGCTCTCAGTAATGGTCTTGCCCGATTTCAGACTCCAGAGGGTAATGAACCGGCCGTTTGCCGCCGCAAGCACTTTATCCTCCGGCCCGTTTGCAATCGCCTGAACCATGAACGGGGGTCCTTTGAACCTCCTGATCTGCTGACCGGAGTCTCCGTTCCACAACCTGACCGTACGATCGGTGCTTCCGGATATAA
>CAZSFH010000050.1:12192-15098 GCA_964606115.1 uncultured Planctomycetia bacterium
GGTGAACGAAACCGCTCTAATGGCTCCTTCATGCCCTTTTATGGTTCGTATTTTCGTTCCCGTCTTCAGGTTCCAGAGTTTGATGACAGGTTGAAAACCTCCCGTCACCATTCGTTCTCCGTCGGGGGATACATCCACACTCCACACGTGATAACGATGTCCATCGAAGGTTCGTACACGCTGTCCGCTCTTGACGTTCCAGAGATAAATTTTTTGCTCCTGTGCACCCGACAAAATATGCTTTCCGTCCGGCGTAAACGCAATACTTCTCAATTTCCCTTTATGACCAGAAAAGGTCCGGACGACCTTCTTTTTCTTGACGTCCAGCAACTTGATGGTGGTCGCCTGTCCATATGCCAGGTTCGTTCCATCAGGTGAATAGGTCACCTCCCTGACCAACTGGTCCGGATCCCGTTCGAAAATTTTTTCTCCTCGCTTTACGTTCCAGATGGAAAGCGAACGTCCCTGCGCCACCGCCAGGTGTCTGCCATCCGGCGAGAACGTGATCGCGCGCAAATCACCGATCCCGCCCCTCCACTGATCGATCTGTTCTCCGGCGTACAGGTCCCAGATCCGGATCACTCCCTTCGCACTTCCGGAAGCCAGTAATTCATTCGAACGGGCGAGGTCTGCAATGCCATGCTTGTGAGACAGACGGGAATGTCCAAAGATCCGAACCAGGCCCGGAGGGTTAGTGGATCGTTCCTCCTCACCCGAAGTCTGACCGAACACAGGGACCACCGGTATGATCAAGAGGACAACCACTAGAAAAAACTGAGAGGGTTTCATAGGAAAAACCATTCCTGTTCGCAATCGATTCAAAAAAAATTCTGGACCTTCGCCAAAATTCGAATGAAGAACATCGTCTTGTTCACGTCGTCATCCCCGCTGCCTCCTTTGCAAAAGGGGCACGGATTATTTCTTCATTCCGATTCGATTATAAAAAGGTCTTTCTATGTTTTCGACACCATGGCGGAAGAGGTATCAAATGAAATTCACTGCGGATCAGCCAGGATCTCGCGGACCTCCAATGAGTAGATGGCTGTCCCCGTTCCCACGCTTCGGCTTTTCGTTTGCCCACCTACCATCTCCGCGCGGCAAACACGTGTCCTCCGTTTCTTTATTTTGGCGAAGGTGCCGAACATTTCAGGAGGCCTTGCCGAAAAAGGTATTCCCGCCGAAATATGAGTTACGGAGTCCATCGATGGACTCCGTAATTTGCCAACACAAGATGCATTGTTTCGGGCTGATGTATGTCGTAGAATTGATTTCGAATCGAGAAAATCATGTTTTCCTTCTCTGGTGACATTTGATAGAAGATCCAGTCGTTTCTTTATTCTCCGGAGGGAAACGCTTGCGTCCCGTCAAGGTCCAATTTCCTCTTACGTCCCTCCCGAAAGAAATGTCTCCGAGTCCATCTGATACATCTCGATGAGAACCGATCAAATCTCATGACACTTTCGAGGCGACATTTTCTGAAAACGGCGGCCGCCCTCTCCCTGGGGTTCACCGGGCTACGAACGTTCCTCAGTGGACGTGATGAGGCCGTTGGCGAAACGGGGTCTGGATCAACTCCGTTTGGCCCTCTTCAGCCGGATCCGGAAGGGATTTTCGATCTTCCGGAGGAATTTGATTATCAAATCATATCGCGCGTCGGAGAGGAAATGGAAGATGGGTTTCTCGTGCCGCATCGCGCGGACGGCATGGCAGCATTTCCGGCCTCGAATGGCTCCGGTCGAACATTGCTCGTCCGAAACCATGAAGTGTCCCGGGATGCCGGGGCCGGGGAAGGAGCGTTTGGAAAACGACTGAAGCGGTTGAAGAAGCTTGATTCCGATGCCTTTTACGATGCACGGACAACGAAGTCGCCCTGCCTTGGCGGTACGACCACTCTTCTTTATGACACCGACCAACAGGAGCTGATCCGTCAGCATCTGAGCCTGGTGGGTACGCTCCGGAACTGTGCCGGCGGCCCCACGCCGTGGAACACCTGGATTAGCTGCGAGGAAACGGTTCATACGGCCGGAGACACACTTCGAAAAGACCACGGCTACCCCTTCGAAGTCCCCGCACGCCCAGAACCACAGCTTGCCGAACCGAAACCGATCAAAGCCATGGGCCGGTTCAATCATGAAGCCGTGGCCGTCCACCCGAAATCCGGTACCGTCTATCAGACTGAAGATCGGGTGGATGGACTTCTCTACCGGTACCTTCCCCATAAGCCCGGCCATCTGCAACAGGGAGGGCGTCTGCAGGCCCTTGCCATCGCCGGGTCCAGAAGCATGGACACGAGAAACTGGGATCGCAAACGCGTCTCGGAGGGGAAAGCTCTCCCCGTCGAGTGGATCGATCTTGAGCAGATTCACGCTCCCGAGGATCGACTTCGCTACCGGGGTTACGAGAAGGGGGCCGCCCGATTCGCCCGCGGAGAAGGGATGTGGTTTGGAAACGATGCAGTCTATTTCGCCTGCACGAACGGAGGACCGGCAAAGCGGGGGCAAATCTGGAGGTACACTTCAGATCCCAACAACCCGTCCGCCGGGTCCGGCAAAGCGGGACAGCTTGAGCTCTTCGTGGAAGCGGAAGAAGGAGGGCTTCTTAACAACGCGGACAATTTAACGGTGAGCCCGTGGGGCGATCTCATCGTCTGTGAGGACAGCGACGGTGAACAGAACCTTGTCGGCGTCACACCAGACGGAAAATTGTACCATTTTGCTCGCAACGCGATGAGCAATTCCGAACTGGCCGGATCAACCTTCTCCCCGGACGGATCCACGCTTTTCGTCAACATTCAGCACGAAGGACTCACCCTCGCCATCACCGGCCCATGGCAGAAACGTACCGAGTAAGAGACTGCTAAAAAAGGGAACTAAGATTAGCATGACAACGCGAGAAATCCGCAACCT
>CAZSFH010000051.1:0-10043 GCA_964606115.1 uncultured Planctomycetia bacterium
GTGAGTTTCTCCCTCCTTCACCTCCTCGTTGAATTGATCAACGGCCTGTGAGATTTTCATGGAACAGAAATCCGGACCGCACATCGAACAGTACTCGGCCTGCTTGAACTGATCGTGTCCGAGCGTTTCATCGTGATATTCCCGGGCGATTTCCGAATCAAGGGCAAGTTCGAACTGCCGCTCCCAATCGAACGTGTACCGAGCCTCGGACAGCTCGTCGTCCACGTCCTGAGCTCCGGGTCGATTACGGGCCAGGTCGGCTGCGTGTGCGGCGATTTTATACGCAACAAGCCCTTTCTTAACGTCTTCCCGATCCGGTAACCCGAGATGTTCCTTCGGCGTCACGTAACACAGCATCGCCGCTCCCGCCCAGCCGGCAATCGACGCGCCGATACAGCTTGTGATGTGATCGTAACCGGGAGCAAAATCCGTGACGAGCGGTCCGAGCACGTAGAAAGGAGCTTCATTACAGACATCGCGCTGACGCTCGACGTTCATCCTGACTTCATCCATGGGAATGTGTCCCGGTCCTTCCACCATCACCTGAACGTCCTCTTCCCACGCTCGTTCGGTCAGCTGACCGAGAACATCCAGTTCGGCAAACTGGGCTTCGTCGCTGGAGTCGTGAATGGAGCCGGGACGAAGGCTGTCCCCGAGACTGAATGCCACGTCGTGCTTTTTGAAAATATCAATGATCTCATCGAAGTGACTGTAGAGCGGATTCTGCCGCCGGTTCTTCACCATCCAGTACGCCATAATGGAGCCACCCCGGCTGACGATACCGGTAATCCGATCATCGACGAGCGGCAGATGCTGCATCAATACGCCGGCGTGAATGGTCATGTAATCCACGCCCTGTTCCGCCTGTTTTTCGATGACCTCAAGGAGAAGTTCGGGCGTCAGCTCCGCGTAATCCTCGACCTGTTCTACGGCCTGGTAAACGGGCACCGTCCCGATCGGTACCGGTGAATTGGTTATAATGGCCTCACGGATCGCATCCAGATCCTGGTTCCCGCCGGTCGAAAGGTCCATGACCGTGTCCGCCCCCCATTTCACGGCGTAATCAAGCTTTTCGACCTCCTGATCCAGATCGGACGTGGTAGCCGAAGCTCCAATGTTCGCGTTAACCTTACATCGCGAAGCCACACCGATACACATCGGATCAAGTGTCTTATGATTGACATTAGACGGAATGATCATTCGACCCCGGGCCACCTCCTCTCGTATTTCCTCCGCGGTGAGTCCCGGTTCACGCTCGGCCACCCGTTCCATCTCCGGGGTGATGGTTCCGTCTCGGGCGAAATGCATCTGTGTGGCATTATCGGACTGCTTGCGTTCAGCCGTCCATTCGGTTTGAAGTGACATAGCAAATCCCCTGAAATCAATGACAAAGAAGAAAACGTGTTCAGGGGGTGGATCTGCTGGAAGGACCAGAATTTCCTTCGCCGGTATTATCCGGATCAGGTTCAAAGGGTCTCATCTCAGGTCCGGCCTGGACCACCCCTGTATGACGCCAGTATTGTAACGTTCTTTCCAACTCAGATCAAGATTTGATTGGCTTCAGCGGATCAGAACGAATATCATAACGAAATGTATGGCTGAACAGAATGCAAAACGTGTGAAGGATCCGTACCGGGAAGCAGATGAGCTTGCCCATGTCCTCTCCGTACCCGATTGTTCTCTCGACGCACGCATACGACCGGACGATCGGATCCTTCTCATCCGACTCGGAGGAATCGGCGATGCCGTTCGAATTCTGCCGATTGCGGCGTACCTGCGAAACACGGGATACACAGGCTCGCTCCACTGTGCAGTGGAACCGCCGGTGAACGACCTCTTCCGGTTTTCCCCGCACGTGGATCACATCCATTCGATCCCTCTGAAACAGTGGCTGGAGCGACCCTTACAGCTGTTCGAGGAAATTGAAACACTTCGCTCCCTGCCGTTCGATTGGGTGTTCGACTGTCACGGAATCCTCAAGAGCGGCCTTCTGTCGGCCCTCATGTCCACTCGTTACCGAATTGGCTATCATCCATCGAACTCCAAGGAAAACAACGAACTGTTTCAGGATCAACTCATTTCCCCTCTTGATCAAAACCTTCCCCGAACTCTGAAATACCTCCAACTGCTTCGTCCTTTCACCCGCAACAGTCAGATCCGGTCAACTGATCTGAATCCAACACTCGAACGGTTCGAACCCGTGCGGCCACCGGTACGAAACGCCGCAAGCGACAACCCGGTGCTCCTCCACCCGATGACAAAAGGGGGGCGCTACGGTTCGAAAAAAAATTGGGGACCCGAACGATTTCGCACTCTCCTCGAACGTCTCCGGCCGCACCTTCCAGCGCCTGTTCGAATTACATGGGGTCCCGGTGAACAGAAGATGGTGGAACAGCTGGCGGCTCCTTTCGATGAGAGCGTGGCACCCGCACCGGAAACGTCACCAATCCGGAACCTGGCCTACCTGATCCGTCATTCCCGCATACTTATTACGGTGGATTCATCTCCAGCCCACATCGCCGATCTGGTCGGAACCCCGGTGACGGTTCTTTACGAAGTGGGAAAGGAGCAAATTAACGCCCCGATGTTCACCCCGTATCGAATGATAAGCGGAGTGGACGATACGGGCGGATCCGTCGATATATCGGTTGAACAGGTCTACGAACGATGTCTTGAACTTTTCGACCTCATCGAAGATCACGAGCAAACCCCAAGGAGGCTGGATGACCCCGGATGACTATATAGAACAGCTTGAAAAACACGGTTTCCGATACCGGGAAACAGACACCTGGTCCGGCGTCCTCTCGTCGGACACGGACCCGGATGTCATCTGGCCGTGGCTGGAAAACCAGGTGCGCCGTCTCCGTGAAAAACCCGGAGAACGGGGAGCTCGCTACAATTCGGCACCCGGACCGGACGAGGAGCCGTGGTTCATCAAACAATATCACCGTGGCGGATTATTTGCGCGGAAAGGGGACGTGCTCTATTCATCCACCACCCGTTTTTTAAACGAACTTCTGGCCACCGTTCGAGCCGGAACCCTGGATCTGAACGTTCCGAAATCGATGGGGGTGTTCTGGAACAAACGGGAACGAGGATACGTGGGGTATTTCGTGTCCGAGTTCATCGACGGCCAGCGGGTCTCAAGGTGTCTTCGTAACGGCGAGCATCCGGATCTGATGCGTCGGATCGGTGAGACTCTCGCGGTGCTTCACGAAGGCAAAATCGACCACACGGATTATAAAGTGGACAATCTTCTCGTAGATGAAAACACCTCCCTCTTCGTCACGGATTTTGACGAAGCCGGGCTTGGACCGGTTTCCGGATGGACACGAATGCTTCGGGTGCACCGTTTCTACCGTTTCCTCTCAAAACACGGGCTGGATGAATGCGGAGAAGAGGCGTTCCTGGAAGGATACCGGGACCGGGCCGACGATCAATTCTCCTCTCTGTTCTACCATTTTCAGCGGCCCTTTCTGGGATTGAAAAACTTGTTGTCTGATGGTCTGTATTCCTGCCTGGGTCGCCCGCTTCGCCCGGTCCACACCGAAAAACTTCTAATCCGAGCCCCGAACTGGGTCGGGGACTCGGTTCTCTCCCTTCCGTTTCTGCATGCGCTCTCCGAGCACCTTCCCGAAAGTGAAGTCGATGTGGTCTGTCGGGATGTGGTCTCGGATGTCTACAGAGCCTGTCCCGATGTACGGAAAACATTTACACTCAGCGACGAAAAAACCCTTTCCCTCCCCTCTGAAATCGAGCGCGAACGTTATTCGATGTTCCTGATCCTGCCAAAATCACTTCGTACGGCAATCCAGGCGTGGCGATCCGGAATCCCGAGACGAAGGGGATTTTCCACTCAGGGACGGTCGATGTTTCTAACCGATCGAATCCCATTAAACGAACGGGACCGCACCAAACATCATGCACGCCTTTACTTCGATTTGCTTGATGAACTTCTCCCTGAACCGGAGGAGCTACCGTCCCCCCGCCTGGACCTGAAGAAGGACTGGCGTCAGGACGTCCCTGACGATTGGATCCGGACCCCCTATCTCACCATCCATCCCGGAAGCGCCTACGGCCCCGCCAAGCGATGGCCCCCCGAACGGTTTAACACCCTCCTGCAAAAAATTGTACGAGAGACGGAATATCGAATCACCGCCGTGGGCGTCGAATCCGAACGTGATATCGCGGACGAGGTTCTCGTCGACCTTCCCGAGCATCGTGTCCTGGACCTCGTGGGAAAAACGTCACTCCGGCAATGCATGGTCGTTCTCCACGAGAGCCGCTGTACGATCGCAAACGACTCCGGCATCATGCATCTCTCCGCGGCCCTGACCACTCCCCTCGTTGCCGTGTTTGGCTCAAGCAGTCCCGACTTAACCTCCCCCCTCGGATCTTCTCAGGCGATTTTGTATGAGGGTGTGCCGTGCAGTCCTTGTTTTGAAATGGAATGTCCTCTCCCGGAGGATCGCTATCGCTGCCTGACCGCCATCGAACCCGAAGAGGTGTTCCACGCCATGAAAGGGATCCTGTCTTCCCGGAAACAATCCGGTGGACAAGCAGGAAACAAAAAAGAGAGAGGCCGCTGAGGACGCACGGCTGAACCAGCTCCGCCTTTCCTCACCGGAGCGCGCTTTGCTCCTTAGAGCCTGCAGTCCGAACAGGTAGGCATTGTGAAAGTTAAAAGGCTTCAGGAATGATGGCCTGTGTTTTTTCTTTAAGCAGGGCCGTAACTTCGTCCGGATCTTCCATCTCGAGTACACGGTCGGCCAGTTCCTGAGCTTCCTCGAGCGTAATGCTGCGAATGATTTTTTTCACCTCGAGAATGGCCGTTGAAGCAATACTGAAATGTTCCAGCCCCATACCGAGAAGAAGGGCCACAAAGTTCAGATCCGCACACATTTCCCCGCACATGGAAACGGGCAAATCGTATTTCTCCCCCTCGTCCAGGATGTGCTTGAGCATTCGAAGGATCGCAGGGTGTGCAGGTTGATACAGATCGGCAATTTCCGCGTTCGTACGGTCCACGGCCAGCGCGTACTGAATCAGGTCGTTCGTCCCGATGCTCAGAAAATCAACGAGGTCCTCAATATGATCAATGGTCATGGCCAGAGAAGGAATTTCGACCATAACACCGATTGGAAGGTCTTCGTCGTACGGGATTCCCTCCTCATCCAGTTCTTTCTTACACTCGTCCAGCACCTGCAAAGCCGCTTTCAGTTCATCCCGGGAGGAAATCATGGGAAAAAGTAACCTGGACGGACCATATTGGGACGCCCGCAAAATAGCCCGCAACTGGAGCCGGAACAGCCCGGTGTTTTCCAGGCAAAGACGAATGGCCCGCAAACCGAGAAACGGGTTACTTCCTTTCGGCTCATCGTCTTCCGTCATCTTGTCCGCTCCCAGATCCAGGGTCCGAAAGGTGATTGGTTTTCCGTCCAGCTTCTCAAGAGAGGAACGGTACGCTTCAAAATGATCTTCCTCGGTGGGATGGCTGTCCGGATCGAAATAAAGAAATTCCGTTCGATACAGTCCAACTCCGTCGGCCCCAAACTGAATGACATCGTCAATTTCGGCTGGATACTGAATATTTCCCATGATTCCGATCCGTTTTCCGTCCTTCGTTTCAGCGGGTTGATCCCGCTGTTCTTCCCGGAGCCGTTTCTCGAACTTCTCGTAGTTGCGCTGCAGGGCCCGGTATTTCTCCAGTGTTTCGTCATCGGGGTTAATGAAAACAATCCCCCGATTCCCGTCGATAATGACCTTGTCTCCACCTGAAACATCCGTCGTGATATCATTCAGAGCGACAACGGCGGGAATGCCAAGGTCCCGGGCGACGATGGCGGTGTGACTGGTTCGCCCCCCCGCGTCCGTTGCGAAACCTAATACTTTGTCCCGCTTGAGCGAAGCCGTCTGGGACGGTGTGAGCTCCCGGGCCACAATGATCATGGGATCCTCGAGGGAATGAATGTCCTGACGCCGTTCCCCGAGGAGATTACGAAGCCAGCGCTGTTCGATGTCGTTCAGATCACTCTGTATCCGGGAGGTATATTGTTCGGAACTGGAGGCCTGCATCTGCTTGATGTACTGCCGGAAGATACGGGAAAGAGCGTACTCCGAACTGTATTTGTTCTCCCGGATGGCCTCCTCGATCATCTCCACAAGATGATCGTCTTTCAGGATGGAGACATGGCTTTCGACGATGGGAGCGGACTGGCCTCCGAACCGCTGGTTGAAATTGCCCAGGATCTCCTCAAGTTCATTGATGGAGGTTTCCCGGGCGTGATGGAGTTTTTTAATTTCCTGTTCGGCCTCTTCCTCCGAGGATACGTAACGCCGCGGAATTCGATATTCCTCGCTGTCCAGCACAAATGCCTCCCCGATGGTATACCCGGGGACGACCGGAATGCCTTTCTTTAATTCCATTTGTCCTCAATCATCTCCGAAATCCGTTCGACGGCCTTTTCGGCGTCCTCACCGGAAGCCGATACAATCAGACGTGTTCCCTTAGGTGCCCCAAGGGTAAGCAACTGCATGATACTCTTTGCGTCGACGGCTTCGGATTCCGGGGAGTCATCCGGTCGGATCGAGATACGCGACTCAAACTGCTTGGCTTCGTCGGACAGCTCCCGGGCCGGCCGAACGTGCAAACCCGCGCTGTTCGTTAATTCGGCCTTTTTTTTCGCGGACTTCTGCTCGCCCATGACGGATCGAGGGAAGGGAATCTTGAAGCAAAGTGGAGTGTTATGAACCGATCTTCATTTCCTCATCCGCTTCCTGGAACAGCTCAAGAACCTCCTTTTTGGTCTCAGCCCGGCGGAGGAACTTCGTTAGATGAGGTCGATTCTTGATAGCATTGGTGATTTTCTGAAGGGCTTCGAGCTGGAGCTCAGCTTCATCCTTTGGAGAGAGAACCAGAAAAAACAGGTTCACCGCCTCACCGTCAACCGCCCGAAAATCCAGTCCTTCCTGAGTGCGAGCGAACGCTCCTGCGGTCTCATCCACCTGATCAATTTTGGCATGGGGAATAGCTATACCTCCACCAATTCCCGTGGTCCCTTCCTTTTCCCGATCCATCAGCGCCTGAACAACTTTGCTCTCGTCCATGTCCGGAAACGGTTCCGCTTCCTTGAGAGCCTCCACCAATTTTTCAAATAGGCCCCGTACGTCCTGCTCGTCAACGTCGAGCAGTACGGATTTGCTCTTGAATAGTCCTGCTAACTTCATCAGTCAAACCTCCGAAATAGGAATTCATGGTCCCAGAACGTGAAAAAATACGTCCTCTGCGCTCCTCCGGTTCCTCTACAATCAACCCTTTCAAATGAAACCGAGATCTCGTCTCGGGTGGGATATAGAAGACGAACGGAGAGGACGTATTTTTGTCGAATTAACGTACCGGTGATTCAGACTGCCGATATCGAAAAAACGTGGTCGTCACTTTGGATGCGAATTTCTCGCACTGTCATGACAGGGGCCATCTTTTTACAAAGAATATTGATCCATTTCAAAGTAGGGCCCTTCACCCCCTCATTTGACCGAGTTTATCGGGCTCCGAATCCCCAGGCAAAACCGCGGAAAACTCCTTTATTGACCGTTCGCCAGCCGGTCGGCCAGGCGGTTGTCCAGCATATCAACGGCCCTTATTTTTTTCTGAGCCGTCTTGATATCATACGACACTTTGTGAAACTCCACCCGGTTTCCATCCGAAATCGCATAACAGGATCGTGAATCACCATCCCGCGGCTGACCGACGGATCCGACGTTCACGATATATTTTTGATCTTCCTCGAATGCCAACTCATAGTCAAACGACTCTGGAATGTGATATTCGGCTTTCTCCGTAATCACTCCGGGTTTGTGCGTATGCCCGAGAAAACAGAGTCGGTCAACCAGATCAAAATTTTCCTGAATCTTATCGGGGATCTCCTCCATGAGCGTGAAACAGTCCGAGGGCAACAGGTATTCCATAACGGGATCCCGGGGCGACGCATGTACGTACATCCGATCGCCTTCCGTTCGGGAACTCGTCAGGCCATCAAGATATGAAATCAGATCCTGATTTTCCTCCTCGAGCGTCTCACGGGTCCAGTCAATGGACTTCTGAGCGAGTGGATTAAAATCAAACGCTCCGTCAATAATAGCTTCGTCATGATTCCCGCGGAGGACAAAATCCATATCCGTCTCCTGGACTTTTTCAATCACGGCAACCGGATCAGCTCCATACCCGATTAGATCACCGAGGCAGACGATCCGATCAACCTCCTGTTTCTCGATATCCTCAAGTACGGAGGTAAGTGCCTCAAGATTGGCATGAATGTCAGAGATGATTGCTGTTTTTTCCATAACCCTTTTTTGATCAACGTTATCCATGTATGTTAGATGACGCAGTGAAGATATTCAAGTTACGTAAAATGTACGTCCGATCGGTGAATACTTGCCAAACTTCTCATACAACATCGAACATCGCGGTCATACAGTCCGTCGCCGGGGGGATGGATCCTGATGATAAAGATTTGCATTTCGGGATTATTTAATTTTTAATACATCGGCTAAGTTAACCCATCATCCGCTGAAAATGGAAATCAACCCCTGCTGTACCGTAACGAACATCGTTATTTCGGCAAATTGACGCTCGCTTTTTTGAACAAGTGTAATGTGGATGGAACTGTTTCCGCAGGTTTCCTTGACCTTCGCCGAAATAATGATCGGAACAAAGCGGTTTTAACGTAGTCCAATTTCAGGGTAGATACGACATGACTCAGAAAAAAAACGAGCTCGATCAACTTTTTGATCCTCAATCGATCGGGATTGTCGGAGAAGTTCGAAACAACCGCTCATGGTCCCACCAGGTGCTGAACAACTTGATTGATTATCAATACAGTGGCGAAATTTTGCCGGTAGCACCGGGCGGCGGAAAAATCCTGGGACACAAAATCTACGAGGACGTCCGTGAAATCCAGACCAATACCGACCTTCTCATCTTATGTACGCCGATCAATCAGAGCGTGAAGATCGTGGAGCAGGTCGCTGGTGAGGGCCCATCCTTTATCGCTCTTGTTTCCTCCGAAACGGAGGAGGATCCGTCGGAAACGTCCTATATGGAACGTATATCCCAGGTGGCCCGGGAACATCAAGTGCGGATCCTGGGTCCTGACTGTTCGGGCGTCTTTTCTTCTATCACGCGTCTGAACGCCACCGCGCTCCCCTCCGCGCCGGAACAGGAAGGCAACATTGCGTTCGTTTCACAGAGCGGAGCCTACGGAGACCTCCTGTTCAGCCAGCTCGAGCAGCGGGGACTGAACGTCGGAAAATACCTCAGTCTTGGCTCGCAGTCGGATCTCAGCCACGTCGATGTCATCTCCTACCTGAAAGACGACTCCGACACCGACGTCATTGCGCTGTTCGTGGAAGAAATTCTGAACGGCCCCGACTTCCTCCGGGTGGCGGGGGAAACGTCCCTGAGCAAACCAATCGTCTCGTTTCTCGCGTCTCGAACAAAATCCGGGTTGAGAAGCTCGACGGGTCACACGGATCGCGACGCTCCAAAATTCTCGATCTTCCGGGCCGCCTTCGAACAATCCTGCGTGCAGATCTTTAACAACACGGATCAGTTTTTCGATGCCATCACGGTGTTCGCCGGTTTAGAACAGCAGTTTCCCATGTCGGACGACATCGGTATTCTCTCCACGTCCGGAGGCCCCGCCGTGGCCGCGTCCGACGCCGCGGAGGAATCCGATCTACCGCTGCAGGAATTCTCGGAAGATCTTCAGAACGATCTCAAGGACGAACTGCCGGATACTGCCCGAATTGATAATCCCATCCAGCTCCCACACTCCACGGACGATCAACAGCTCAGATCCCTCGCCGAACGTCTTTCCGAGTCCGACGAAGTGAACGGCCTGATCTCCCTGAACATCGGCTATGACAATCCTGAATTTGCTTCTTCTTTCGCCCAGGAATTTCAGCGGGAGTTAAAACCGATCGTAAACGATCTGATCGACTACATCGTCCCACAGCGAATGAGGTGGCGCAAGATCCTCGTG
>CAZSFH010000051.1:10053-15097 GCA_964606115.1 uncultured Planctomycetia bacterium
GAGGCATTTCGCGAGAGGGGAATCCCCGTTCTCCCCTCCCCGGAACGTGCCGTTCAGGGCATGAAATTTCTCTGCAAGTACCGGGATCTCGTGGGTGAACAGAAGCGAAAAGGGCTGCCGGATGAGGACGTATTCGACCGGATCCAAACAGGAATCCAGCGAAGCCGTGAAACCTCCGAAAACGAGATTGAGGAACTGAGTGAACTCGATTCCAAGTCGTTTCTCGAAGAGGTAGGCGTTCCGGTAATTGACGAAATTGTGACCGAGTCCCAGAAGGAAGCGGTCAATTTTGCCCGGACCATCGGCCTGCCGGTGGTCGTACAGGTTTACAAGGAAGGCGGACAGGACGATCCCGAACTGATTTACCGGGATATCGATTCAATCGATAACCTCGAAACCGCTTACCTTTCACTTCGCCGTCGCTCCAATAAAGCCCCGATTCACGTCCGTTCCGCCGAAGGAGACGGAATCGAGCTGCTTGCGCGAGCGGCGCGGGACGACACCTTCGGAATCGTCATTACGTTCGGACTGGGCGGTGTCTATTCGGACGTGCTCTCGGACGTTTCCTACCGTCTTGCTCCCATTCAGAAGCCGGAAGCTCGAGCCATGCTCAGTGATATCCAGGCCAGTGAATTGCTGGATGGATACAAACATTATCCGGCGGTCGACCGGGACGGCGTGGCGGACATCCTGCTTCGCATCTCTGAAGCGCTGATCGAAAATCCAGACCTCCAGCAGATCGAAGTAAACCCCCTGTTCGCCCGCGGGGACCAGGTGCTCACAAAACGTGCCACCGTCCGGCGCATTTCGGAGTAACCGTTCCATCATGACGGACAACAGATCGCTGCTGACCCTGTTTGACCTGTCCCACCAGGAATTTCTGAAACTGCTCGGACACGCGAGCGACCTGAAGGAACAAAACCGTCAACGGGACACCCTGCAGGACCTGAAGATGACCCTTCTCTTCGAAAAACCGTCGACCCGAACGCGGGTCTCCTTCGAAGCGGGCCTTCACGAACTGCAGGCCATTCCAATTCCCCTGAACGCCGATGAAATACAGCTCTCAAGGGGCGAACCCGTTCGAGACACCGCTCGGGTACTTTCCCGATACGCGGACGGGATCATCGCGAGGGTTTACAATCACTCCGCCCTGGTGGAATGTGTAAAATTCGGCTCGGTTCCGATCATTAATGCCCTTTCCGACCTCACTCATCCGTGCCAGGCTCTTTCCGACTTTCTGACGATCCAGGAGCTGAAATCCCTGAAGGACGTAACGATCGCTTACATTGGGGACGGAAACAACGTCTGTCACAGTTTAATTCACGGAGCCACCCTGGCTGGAGCCAGATTTCGAGTCGCTACGCCACCTGAATATACCCCAAACTCGGAAATTCTCTCAGGCGCCCGTAAGCGTGCGAACGATACCGGTGCTGCTCTCCACTATAGCGAATCTCCCGAAGAAGCCGTCGCCGGCGCGGACGTGCTTTACACGGACGTATGGACCAGTATGGGCGACGAGGACGAATCGGAGAAACGGCGACAAACATTCCGCGGTTACCAGATTAATCGAGAACTTCTTCAACAGGCCAGTGAGAACGCAATCGTGATGCACTGCCTTCCAGCTCATCGTGGTGAAGAAATTACGGATGAAGTGCTGGAAAGCGAACAATCCGTCGTCTGGCAACAAGCAGAAAATCGCTTACACACCCAGAAAGCCCTGCTCGAGTTTCTGTTTACGGATGAATTTTGAGGTTGGGGCCACTCTTCCGTTCGAGACGCTGTTTGGTTCAATCGCCAACCGGGAAACGAACAGGACGATTTCAGCGAAACCTCCGCACCGGTGAAACGAATTGGTTAAACCGCATGCTGGAAAGAATCTTATTTCTCTTTTGACGTAAATTCGTCATATCCGGCCGCTTCTTTATCGCGCTTATCCAGCTGCACCTCCGTATCCGGCAGGGCGTCCAGAAACGCATCCCCGTAGGACTTGTTCAAAATCCGGCTGTCCAGAATCGCCACCTGCCCCTCATCCGTACGAGAGCGAATTAATCGGCCGAAACCCTGACGGAGCTTCAGGACCGCTTCGGGAATGAAAAAACGGGAAAAGGGATTCTCCCCGGCATCTTCGAGATGTTCCTGGAACGCCTCCACGATCGGATTTGCCGGGTTCGGAAACGGAAGACGGGTGATAATCACATTCCGCAAATTCTCTCCGGGCACGTCCACCCCCTCCCAAAAAGACGATACCCCGAAAATGACCGCGGGATCGTCCTGCTGAAACAGGTTCAACATCTGTTTTCGGGACCGGGACCGCCCCTGCACAAGCGTTCGAAGTCCGGCCCGCTCGAGTTCGGCTTCCAGCCGATCGACCACCTTTCCCATCATGCGGTAACTGGTAAATAGCACAAACGCGTTGCCGGATGTTTCTTTCAGATACGTTCGAGTATAATCCACGACCCCCTCAACGTACTTATTTTCCTCTCGCCCAGGGTGCGGCATGTCCTTTGGAATCCGCAGCCGGGCCTGCGTCCCGTAATCAAACGGATGCCCCAACTTTCGGGTCCTCGGTTCCGATACGCCGAGGCGTTCCGTGATATAAGAAAACGGCTCATTCTCCCCGGTGGCCAGCGTGGCGGATGTCAGAATCGACGCGTGAAGTGGCTCGAAAAGCTGTTTTCGAAGCACGGGAGCGGGATTAATGCGAGACGCTTTGAGGGTTGCGTTGTCCCGGTAATCGGAGCTCTCGATCCAGTAGACGTGTTCGTCACCGTCCTGATTCAGGAAAAACCGCAGTCCCGTGTGCAGGTCTTCCGTTCGCTTGGCCAGCGCGTTCAATTCTTTTTCTTCTTCATCCGTCAGATTTACCTCCATCACCAGTTCCCGGAGATGATCATGAAGCCGCTCGAGCGCGGGACTGAGCGGATCGTTCACGAACCCGGACGATCGAACGCGAACGGTTTCCCCCGAGTCGGAACGTTTCCGGTGCCACGTTCTCACCTGATCGAAGAAGTGATCCGACATTTCCCGCACGTGGTTGACCTGTTTCATCGCATCCTGTACCGATTCGGCTCCGGACGCTTCGAGAGCGGGAAGGGTTCCCGACGTGTTTCTGGGACGGAACAGATCTCGACACAGGTACTGACACTGGAGAAAACTGATTTCCAGCCCGAAACTGCGGCGTGCCACGGACTCCAGATTATGTGCCTCATCCACCACCACCGCCCCGTAGTCCGGAAAAAAACCGGTGCCCGCTTTCCGGCGCAACACCAGATCCTCCATAAACAAATAATGGTTTGCCACGATCACGTCCGCCTGATACATCCGATCGCGACTCTCCCGGTAGAAACAGTGATCATCGAAATCCGCTTCGTGGCAGTGACACATGCTTCGCTTGGCGTTCACCTTGTTCCAGATCTCCTTGTCCACGTCCCAGTGGACGTCACTCAGACTTCCATCATCCGTCTTCTGCACCCATTCCTGAAGACGTTCCAGCTCCTTGTGTTTTTCGGGATTCGAAAAGAGTTTGTTCCGTTTTTGACGGGTTTCCTGCAATCGACGCCGACAGACATAATTCGCGCGGCCTTTGGCGAGCCCTACCGAAAAATCCCAGCCCGTGGCCTCGCGAACAAGAGGAAGATCGTTCTGGAGAAGCTGCTCCTGCAGGTTGATGGTATTGGTGGTGATGATCACCGCTGACTCCGATTCCTGTGCAAACCGGATCATCGGGAGCAAGTATGCAAGCGATTTACCGGTCCCCGTCCCCGCCTCCACAATCAGATTTCTTCCCTCCCGCAGCGCGTCCGTAACCAGAGACGCCATCTCAATCTGCTGGGGCCGCTCTTCAAACGCCGGCAGGGCCGAGGAAAGGATACCGTCCGATCGGTACAGAGCGTCCAGGTCGATCAAGACCTTCGTGTTGTCAAGATCTTCGGTTGAAAGCATTTCGAAACTGAACTGCAGATTGATCGATCGAACTGGAGGGAAACGCCCGTCGCTCAACGGGCAAATCGTGAAGAGAAAACGTCCTTGGCCGGGTCAGGACGACTCGTTCGAATGATTCGGCCCCGGGGCAATCGAAATCTCACCGTCCGTGCTATCCTGAACGATATGCAGTTTTTTCTCGTTGGCAAGCTCCAGAATGCCCAGGAAATAAGACACCACTTGATAACGGTCCGCATCGGATCCAATGAGTTCCATGAAGGTCGTCTGTGTTCCGCTCCGCACCCGATCCATAATGCGTTCCATGATAATTTCCTGAGGTACATCGTCGTAGACGATCGTGGACGGCGCTTCCAGCATCGTCTGGTCCTGGATCTGTGAATAGCACCGTACAAGTGGCCACAGGGACAGATCCATATCCTCGCCGGACATCTCCTGCTCCTCCTCCTGGAAACGATCTCGCAGGTCCGGACGAGGGTAATGCCGCTGGAATTCCTCTCCACGACGTCTCAGAGCTCGTGCTCGATCCTTGAACGAACGGTACCGGATCAGGTTCTGAATCAGCTGCTCGCGGGGGTCCTCCATCTCCTCCTCGGACAGGTCCTCATCCGGGTCCGGTGTCAGTTCCCGGGACTTCATTCGCATCAGCGTAGCGGCCATCACAATAAACTCCGAGGCCACGTCAATATCCAGCTTGCGAATTTCATTGATATACTCGATGTACTGCTCAGCGATCTCCGAGATAGGAATGTGAAGAATATCGACCTCATGCTGTTTCACCAGGTACAGCAGGAGGTCAAGAGGACCGTAATAATTTTCCAGGCGAATACGATAATCGCTTCCCTGCATCTCGTCCAACTGTTTGGACGCCTCATCGCCGTTCCGGCGTGTCATTCGGATGTCCCGCTGCGAATCTTAGCAACTACTTCCAGGCAGAATGTTGGTTTGTACTTATGTTATCGACATTTTTCCCGCCTGACATCAGCTCCCGGATTCATCGTTCACATCGTACCGCGATCATTCAGAAAAAACAACATCATCTAACATGAGAACGCGAGAAATCCGTAACCTCAGCATCTTTATTTCGGCGAAGGTCAAGGAATTT
>CAZSFH010000052.1:0-7114 GCA_964606115.1 uncultured Planctomycetia bacterium
AAGTTGAATATCACCGTTCTGTAAAACGTGTTCGAAGTTCCGCGTTAGCGTGATTGGGAAGGAAGTTTGAGTTCCTGTTTCGGGCTCCAGAGATAGAGGAACTTCGGAGGGCTTTTACCGAGAAGAACCCGTTCGATCCGCGGGGATACGACCCGGGAGTTCGACGATGATTGTACGGCGGCCTGTACGGAACCGAACAGTGAGACCCGCTCGTTGTACTTGACAATTCGGGCCTTTTTGAGATTCTGTCTGGATTTGATCTTTTCGACGGCGTCGCCGAAATATCCCGTTTCGTCAATCAGTCCGTTCTCCACCGCCTGACGGGCGTGGTAGATACGACCGTCCGCCAGTTTGATGACCTTCTCCCGGTCCAGGTTCCGTCCCTTGGCGGTTATGTCCACAAACCGCTCATACATTTCCGAAATGATCTCTTTGAAAATTTGTCGATCTTCTTCACTGAATGATTTGTACGGAGAACCGAGGTCTTTTTTCTCCGCTTTGTCGGGAATCACGCTAATGGGTTTGATGTCCAGTTTTTTCAGCAGCCCTTCCACGACGAAAAACTGCATAATAACGCCGATACTACCGGTGATGGTGGTGGGATGGGCCATGATGTAATCCGATGGAGCGGAAACGTAATATCCACCTGATGCTGCGACGTTTTCCATCAGGGACAGAAAATAAACGTTGGGGCGTTCTTTTTTGAACTTTTCGATTTCATGGTAAATTCGATCACTGGCCGTCACTCCTCCTCCGGGTGAATCCACCTTCATGATGATGCCTTTGATCTGTTCATCATCCGCAGCTCGATCCAGTTGCTTTTTTATCCGGTCAACGGGACTCATGCGGGGGGCGAACAGACTTCCACCGCCGGGCTGGTCCGTGATCATGCCTTCGATTGACATGACAAGAATTTTTTGTTCCCCTTCCCCCTCAACGGAAACTTCCTGGAAAGCATCCTGACCCTGAGGTACGCCGAACTGTCCGGCGGCGCTTATTGCCACCAGGATTAAAAGCAGATTCAGACCGGCGCTCACCACGAGTAAAAAACCGAGAACGATGGAAACCCAGAAGCTGATCGGTTTTCCTTCATTCTCGCCTGAGTCCTCATCAAAAGAGTACGGCTCGTCGTCCTGAAAGCTTGAATCGGATTGCTCAGTCATGAAGTTCGTCGGAACAAGAAACTATAAACGGGATAGACAAGGTTAAATGCAATGTTTGGACGTCCGTGATATATACATTTGCCATCTTATCAGTGATACGACTGACGTACAATGAATTAGCGGGGGGCAATAGCTCATACCCGTCAGGTACGGATCTCGGTTTCCAGGAGCAGTTCCTGGCCGTCGGGTCGCACAGACCCTCGGTATTGGATCTTGTACGACCGTCCCTCAAAGACGAACCTGAAATGTCCTTCTTCATCCGACTGGAAATCACTTTTCGTCAAGCCGGCAAGCTCCTGGAGCGCGTACCGAATTCCGTACACGTGAGCGGCTTCGATACTGAATAATTCTTCGCTCTCCCCGCGACCCTCCGTATAAATCCGACACCGATTCTGGTCGGACTGTATCCGGATATTTCTCCGGGGGTGCTCGAGTAAATAGACGAGCAGGATCAGCAGCAATTTTTTGAGCTGATTCTGTTCGGCCAGTTCGTGAAAGGAATCAAAAAGATGAGGCGGTTCATAACGTATATAGGATGAGTCATCGTTTTCTCCCGCGGGTTGATCCGGTCCTCCATTTGAGGACTTTCCGCCGTATTTCCCATTACCATCGGAGGGATCGTGCGAGGAGGAAACGCTGTTCAGCGCCGACTTGGGGAGGATGATTACGTGGACTGGACGATTTGTGAGGAAACCGAGTGTTTCGAGAAACCAGCGCCGGTCGAGGGAGGATGAAGCAAAAATTAATTCCGGCGATTGATCGAGAAGCGGCACGGCGGGAAAGAACGTTTCCATGGCCGGCGTCCAATGTTGCTCGGAAAGATCTTCGATCCGCTCTTCGTCGATATGAAGCTGCCCGTGTTTTTCGTAGATTACCGGATAGGTTCGAGCCCGGTCGGGATCCGTCACGACGTTCACTTCCGGTGCCTGGTCTTTCTTTTTCTCGAGATCAGAGAGAAGCCGTCGAGGCGTCTCCAGTTCTTCAAGAGACAGCGGTGCTCCAAGCAGGTCTTCAACGGATTCCCGGTCCCACCGGCTGGCATCCACCGGTGGTTCCTCTTTCGTTTCTTCGGCGTATGCTCGTTCGAAAAGTTCGTTAAACGTTTCTCGGGAAATGAACCGGTATGAGATGGATCGACGGACCAGCATTCGGATGATCTGCCGGTCCACGAACACCGGTCGATCCGTGCAGGCGATCATGAATTCTTCCGGAGTCACTTTCAGGGGAAGGATCTGCAATTCCTTCGCGATGTGTTGGGGGATCAGATCGACCGCCTCCGGGTCGGGGGGGGGCAGGTCTTCCGATTCCTGCGTCTCCGAAAGACCGTAATATTCTCCAATGGACGCTTCGAGTTCGTCCGGCATCCAGGCTCCTTTTCGAACTCCATACCAGCGAACGAGGATTTCACCAATACCTTCCGGGTCTCCTTTCAGGCCCCGGACGTTTTCGGAGGTGAGTGCGCATAGGTCCCGTATTGTAGAGCGGTCGTTCTCAGCCACGCAGAACCAGAAGAACCCACCGGCGCGGGCGATGGGAACGGCTTCGTAAACCCCGGCTTCGATTTCGGAGATACCCTCGAGAATCTCCGCCGGCAGGTTCAGGAGTTCAGGACGCACATGTCCGCTCCGGCTGAGTTGAGTCAGGGCGAGACGGAGACGCTGAAATTCTTCCTGTTCGTGGTCGGGAACCTCTGAGACCTGTTCATGATCGGACTTTAAAACCTGATTTTCCCCCCACAGGAACAGTTCATCCAGTTCGTTTTGATTAATGATATCGGGAATAAGGTCAGGGGCTTCTGAATGGTAAAGCCAGCTTTTTATGGCGTCATCTTCCTGAGTGACCGCTGACGGTTCACGGTCGTCGTGATGGATGGAAATGGATTGAAAAATTGCTCGCAGGACGGCAGAGGGATTTTCCATTTCATCTCCGGGAGGGACAGGTTGTTCCCCGGAATCGAGAGATCGGTATCGATCGAGCAGTTCATGTCTCAGTTCCTCGGTGAGGACCTGTAATAAGTGATTGATCTCCTCCAGGTCCAGATCATCGGATAGACGATAGCGCTCATCCAGGTATTTCAGTATTTGCGTAACCGGCATGATGGAAAACGAAACGGGCCGTTGCAAACGATTCCGAACCTCCTTGGGGCGAGCCAGGTCGAATAATTGACCAAAACCAAGTCCGAGAAGATGTCCGGCCACCCCGACGTTCAGGATGTCATCCTCGACGGATAGAGGGAGCGTCCCGAGTTCCCGAAACAGTTCCGGGTTCGAGGAATCGGGTAGATCCGGGGAAGAACGAGAGGAAGGGTTTTCCGTGAATTGCAGTTCGAATTCGTCGCTGAAGTATTGAGCGAAGGTCGTTTCCGTCAGGTCCGGTGTGAAGCGGTCGGGGTTCAGAATCATTCGGCCAAATCGAGTGCGTATGGTTCCTGCGGTTAGATCACCGCCCAGACTGCGGATTAAACGTTCCAGGTCCACCGCCCTCATTTTTGAAAACGGATGGCCGCAACCCGAGTAAATCTGGTCCATCAGGGAGTAAAGAGCATCCACATCGGATCGGGAAAGTTGATCCCCATCCCGTTCGCTTCCGATTTCGGGAGAGGGGGGCTGACGGTACGATTCCCCGGAGAGTTCCTGTCCCCAGTCATCGGGAATCAACCGGCGGGCGAGTTCTTCCAGTTCCGAAACCGTGACGTATTGTATGGAAAGGAGAAATTCAACAAATGGCATGGGAGCCGATTGCTTCTTGGTCTCAAGGGCGTTTTCAAGGTTGTCCTCGGAAAGCAGGCCTTCTTCGAGAAACATATACGCCAGGTCTTCCGTCAGATGCGGGCCTTTTTCCTTTCCCCAGAAGTAAAGAATGGCATACTTCCCGCACCCCGGACAGTTCATTTTGTAAAGGTCGAGAAGAATCTCGAACGACAGGTTTTCGCCGCAGGAGGGGCAGGCGGCCTGAAAACCACCTCCAAAAGGTCCTTCCCCGTGCGGATGCTCCTCGAAACTACCTGTGAACCCAGACATCTGATTGCCTAATAACGGTGGTGAGGTTATCCGTATATATTCTATTGTATCGAAATCAAACTTACAAAAAACCGGATGTTAATATGTGAGCGGTTGTCGTTTGTTGGTCTGAAGGATTTTTCTGAGTTTATACATGGAATTTAACCCGGGAGATCGGGACCCGCCGGAGGACCGTTCGGAGGCATCCCGGGAGAATCTC
This sequence comes from uncultured Planctomycetia bacterium, assembly GCA_964606115.1. Lineage (GTDB taxonomy): Bacteria > Planctomycetota > MHYJ01 > CAYXQY01 > CAYXQY01 > CAYXQY01. The sequence goes on from CAZSFH010000052.1 coordinate 4,383, forward strand.
CGGGAGTTGGAGGAGCTCCCCCCGGGAACGGTGATCCGGTTTCCGGTCCCCCTTGATGTTTTTCAGATTGTTTTTTCATCTCTTTTTCAATCCGTTCCTGTTCCGGAAAGTCCAGGTTATAGAGGTTGCAGACGATACCGAGCTGTTCCCCAACGAGTAGAAGATTTTGATCGAGATAGGTTCTGAGCTTCTCGGCTGTTTCGGGAAGTGCGAGGTCCGTCGAGAACGAAACGATGGGGTCCAGTCCCACCTCGCGTACAAATGTATCGAAGTGTTTCAGAAAAACCTCCGCCGATTCCTGAACGGGAATCCGGCGGAGCACGTCCGCTGCTGTGGCAAGTCCCTCGTTCAGTTTGTCTTCGCAAAGCGCCTCTTCGATTGGCGGTATGGACGTGGGGCCCCACCGTACCAGGGCTCGTGCAGCGGTTTTGTGTTTTCGTGAATGGGGGCTGTTAAGGGATTGAACCAGTACCGGCAGAGCCCGTTCCTCTTCCCGGAGGGCAAGAATTTTGATTGCCTTCACGGATTGAAACATGTTTCGGGAGGAAGCGGCGTCCTCAAGGAGTTGTTCGTGGTCGGGATTTCGCTCTGAACACAATAAACTAATCTGATCGAGGAGGACCGGCGATTCTTGTTTGTAGAGTTCGCTCGGGAAACCATCCTGGTTCCGAGCCTGTTCCAGCTTTTCCACCGGATGGGGTTGATGGTGTTGCATCCAGGCCGTCAGACCGAGCCAGCAGAGTTGCCGAAGGGGAGAGCCGGGAACTTTCGTTTCCCGTAAATCCGCCGAAGGGTCGTTAAATCCACGAAGAAGACAGAACACGTCCCGTTCCCGCTGACTTATCTGCTCCGAAGTATCCCGGGATTCTTTGAACATGCGTTGTCCCCAGGCTCCGATGGAGGAAAGGGCCTCGAGCGTTTCGTTCCTGCTGAGTTGTTCAAGCGCCGTTTCAATTTCGGGATGGTCATCGGTGGACGGCTTTCCGTCCGTTGAGTTCCGGGAAAGATTCGAGAGAATTTTGTCGGGCTTCCGTTGATCGAAGTCAACATCCCTCAGGGACGTGGGAGGGTCCTGTAGATAAAGAGCGGAGCGGCAGCACTTGCAGAAATGGCGAATTTTAATCATCGCGTTTTCGGCAACTTTGTCCAGTACCGTTTCGATGATTTCCGTGTACGCGTCGGATTCGGCGGTGTTGAGGAGGTATCCACTCAGCGAACTGAACACGGCTTCCGTACGAGTGGTGCGAAACATTTCCCATGCCCGTTCCCGGGACGGCTTCGTATCGAGGCGTTTGAGAGCCTCGACGAACGAAAGAATTAGATTGATGTTGGCTCCTTCGAGGTTCAGAAGTTCATCCCCCAGTTCCAGCACACGTTCATCTTCCTGTTCGGCCAGGGCATTTAGAATTGTGCCTTTCCAGGCCGGTGCCGCATCGGTATATTTTGAATAGAGGAGATCACAGTCCGAGCCGTCACCAAACGAACCGAGGTGTTCCGTCGCCGTCTGACGGAGGTAAAGATCCTCGTCTTCGATCAGGCTGCGTGCGGGCTGGACCGCAGCCTCCGGATAGCAGTGTGTGAGACGGTCAAATACCCAGAGACGAACTCTTGGATCATGCCCGGTCATCCGGTCGAGAAGCCATTCCCGTGACCAGATCCATTCGTCGACTCGCTTACGAAGATGACGATGTATCGACATATTCGGTTTTCATGGAGGTGGAAGAGGGTTCCTGAATGTCCTGTTTGCGCTGGAGGTACAATACTTCTTCGATCAGTTTACGATTGGAACTGATCACGTCCGCCACCAGCCCGGTGATAATGACAAGGAAACCGCAGATTAGCAGCACGGAGGAGAGAATCAAAGAAGGCAGGTGTCCGGTGCTACCTTCCCTCAGATAGATGTAGATATATCGACATCCAAGGAGAAATCCGCCGGTAAAAATGAACGATCCCACCGTCCCGAAGAACTTGAGGGGCTGATAGGTGATGAACATTCGAATGATCGTGTTCATCGATTTTCGAACGTAATCCAGGTGATTGTTGTACAACCTTGGTTCCCGGGTGGGAGGATTGGTTTCGATGGGGACGGAGGTAATGGAAAGGTTTTCCGTCCCCGCCTGAATAATGGTTTCAAGCGTATAGGTAAACCGTGACACGACGTTTAACCGGAGCGCCGCTTCGCGGGAGTACGCCCGAAATCCGCAGGTAACGTCCGGGATGTTCGTACTGGAGAGCTGGCGAACGACCATACAGCCAAGATCGTGAAGAAAGCGTTTCATCGGAGAAAAGTGTTCGCGGTTCGCTCCTTTTCGCTCGCCGACGACAATGTCGGATTCGTGTTGAAGAATGGGCTGTATGAGATCATCGATTTCCGAGCCTTTGAAGGAATGATCCCCGTCCGTGTTGACGATGATATCCGCGCCCCGATGAAGGGACTGGATCAGGCCCGTATGAAACGCTTTGGCGAGCCCCTTGTTATGGGAAAACTGGATCAGGTGATCCACCCCCCACTCCCGTGCGACCTCCGCGGTGCGGTCCGTACTTCCATCATCAATGACCAGAACTTCCACTTCGTCCACGCCATCAAAGGTATCCGGAAGGTCATTGAGGGTCTCCGGAAGAGTGGCTTCTTCGTTGAAGCATGGGATCTGAATGATCAGTTTACAGCGATCATTTTTTGGGCTCGTTATGTCCGTCACCGGATCCTCGCTAAGGAATCCCGAAAAGAACAG
>CAZSFH010000052.1:7124-15090 GCA_964606115.1 uncultured Planctomycetia bacterium
GAACTATTGAGAATCTCAATGAAGGCCCGGCGATGCTCCGGATTTCCGGGGCGATTCTCGCGATCGGTGATCCGGGGGGCTCCCGCGGTTTCTTCCACGGGTAAAGGGGTTTTTTGATCAGGTATCGTTTTATTTCTTGTGCTTCATTTGACGATTTTATACGGGAGAGGTCTCGTGACGTCCATCCTGTACTTGCAACCATTCATATGAAAAAAGTCCTGTCGTTCTGGAAGGATTACCTCACGGTAGAATCCTCACTTCAGAGACGTTCGGTGGAGGCCTACCTGGCCGACGTTCGGGATTTTACCCTGTTCATGGAACAGGAAAAGGACGTGATCCTCCCAAAAAACATCGAACTGAACCATCTTCTGGATTACCTTGGGCTCCTCAAGGAGGTCGGTGCGGCCGAGACGACCCTCGCTCGCCGCTGTTCATCAATTTCCATGTTCCTGACGTTTCTCCATGAAGAAGAGTTCATTGGGGATAATCCCGTTGAGGATCTACCTCGCCCCCGCACCGGGAAGTCACTGCCGCACATCCTGTCACCGGATCAGGTGGATGAGCTTTTAACAGCACCGAGTCCGGACGAGAGACACGGGTGCAGGGATCGCGCTCTTCTTGAGCTGCTGTATGCCACCGGCTGCCGGGTCTCCGAGATCGCCGAGTTGAGGAAATCGTTTGTGGATATTGAGAACCGGACGATACGGGTGATCGGAAAAGGCAAACGAGAGCGGCAAATTCCGTTCTCGGATCGTGCCAGAACCTGGCTTGAGCGGTATCTTGAGGAAGAACGTCCGGCGATCAAGAACGCTGCTTCCTCTCCGTATCTATTTCTAAGTCAGAAAGGAGGACCGCTCCGTAGAGAATCGATCTGGCGGAGAGTGAAGCGTCACGCGCGCCGGACCTCGATTTCCGAGGAAACCGTCCATCCCCATGTTCTTCGCCATTCATTTGCTACACATCTGCTGGAAGGCGGATCCAACCTGAGGGAAGTTCAAACCCTGCTCGGCCACGCCAATATCTCGACGACCGAAATCTACACGCACCTGGACATCAGCGAGCTCAAACGGCGGCACCGGGAGTTTCATCCCAGAACAAACATGGACGCGTCACCGGCTCATGACCAGGGTGATGAACAGGACCCGATCTGAAAAGGGGGGGGGCTCAGCGGGTGCTCTGCAAGGAGGGGGATGGGAAAATAACCCGGTTAGATGAAAGGGATTTCTCGGGATGATTTGCTAACGGGATACGGAATTTCCCGGAAGTCCTGTGCTGCGTCAGGCGCCCTCGGATTGTGCCTGATCATCCGCTTCATCCTCTTCCCGGGATGCTTCCTCTGACGCTTCGAAGTCCTGATATTCATCCAGCTGAATAATATCCTCTCCTTCCGGGAGGTCCATGATATCTTCCACGTCGCTTAGTTTTTCTTTAATTTCTTTCAGACGGTTGAACAGTTTCTTGCCTTTTCGACGTGATTCGGTCAGCTGCTGTTCCTTGGTTTCCAGTTTCTGCTTGAGCTTCTGAACTTTCTGTTGTTTCTTTTGAAGTTTCGTTTCAAGATCCGACGAATCTTCCGATTGATCGTCCTGGGCGGACTGCCCGGCGGAGATGGCGGTGTCGATCAGATCGATTTGTTGTTCGAGGTCCTCGATCTGTTCCTGGAGTTCCTCATTTCGATCCTCAAGGGACGTTTCTGTTTTTAGTTTCTCATGCTCAATTTCAATTTTCTGTTTTTCGTTCTGGAGTTGTTCTCGGGCTTTTTCCAGTTCCTCAATGCGTTCGTTCTTTTCCTCAAGCTGATTCCGGAGCTCCTCCATGCGGCCTTCTTTTCGCGCGATTTTTTTCTGGACCTCCTCGTCTACATCGACTTCGTCCGGATCGATACGTTCGTTCTGTTGTTTGAGCTCACGGACCTTGTTCTCCAGCTCATCGATTTCCCGTTTCTGTGCTTCGTTCTGTTCTTTTTTCTCTTCTAATTCCTCTGTGACCTTTTCAAGCTGTTGATTGAGCTCTTCGACCTGTTCGTTTTCATCTCCGGTAAGCGCCGTTTGAAGCTGCTTAATTTTCGAGGGGATGTCCAGTTCCGTGCCGCATTCGTCACATTCGAGCGAACCACCATCCGGCGGAGAGGTAATCTCATGTTCGTGTTCACAGTCCTCACAGGTCAGGGTGATATACAGCCGCAGTCCGCTGTTCGCGTATTTGCTGAAGGGGGGAATGTTGATCGCCGTGTCCCCCCCATCGCTGCCGGTTTCGGTCTCGTCGTGTGATTGGTCCGTGTCGGTGTCCTCAGGTTCTTCGGTGGGTTCATCCGAGTCCGGTTCATGCAATGCATCAAGCCCGAGGACGTCCCCGCATTCACACCTGGCCTTGTGCCCCTTCTTGATGGCCTCGACCAGGTCCGGTTGAATATCGTAGGAATTACCGCACTCGCACTCGATAAAAGCGGATTCAGACACGTTACACCTCCAGAACGGTTTCGAATGTTCGGATAACCCCTTCAGTACTGTTATCGTACGAAAGGGGGGGGGATTTTTCAATGGATTTTCTATGAACGGGGCTCCTGACGGGAGCGATACCGGTTTGAGTGACGGGAAACCTCACCGGATCCTTGAAAACCTTGTTCATCTCTAAAGAATGGAGAATTGAATTGAACCTGATCACATAAAAGGACCATGACAGATATACGAGAAGAATGGATTTTCGACTGGGAGGGAGAGCACCCCGAGCTTCCGCAGGTGGACCTGGTCCGGCACACCCCGGATCCGGTGAAAACGGCCTGTCTGGCGGCTCGCGGTGATTACTACAAAGGTTATGTATACGAAGAGCCGTACGAGAAGGTAATGGAAAATGCCGGCCAGCGGAAAGAAAAACGGACCGGGGAGAAGATGGATCTGGCCGAAAAGGAGTCGTATCTAATCAAAAAATGCATTCGTCGGGGTCATTTCGGCATTCTTGAGCACGTGTCAATGACCTTTGGAGTGAAAGGAATGAGCCGGGCCTGTATGGCTCAAATCACACGTCATCGACTGATTTCGTTTGATATCCAGAGTCAGCGCTACGTGGATTTCTCCGACCTGGATCGCGATCAGTTTTATGTCCCCCCCTCCTATCGAAAATCGGAAGTGAAGAGTCGGGAAGGAAAGAAAAAGATTTCCATGTCCGAGCAGGAGCGGGTGGAACGTTACTGGGAACTCGTGGACCAGGCTCTCGGGTTTTATAATGATCTGGTCGACGCCGGCGTGCCCAAGGAAGATGCACGGATGGGGCTCCCGATCGGAACTCGCGTCAACGCGACGATGTCCATGAACCTCCGGCATTTGCTGCACATCCTGGACATACGGGGGGCCGGGGATGCTCAGGGGGAAATTAATTATCTCTCCTACCAGCTCGCCAACGAAACACTGGAGGCAATGCCCCGGATCATGGAAATTTATTTTGAAGAGATGTACATGCGAAAAAACCGGCTGTCTCCGTAGTCGTTATTCGTCGTCCCGCTAAATTGCTGAATCGGGATCCGATGTGTGAGGATCAGACTCGCATCCTGTTCCGTGCCAGCTCGATTCTCTCGCTGACCCGGGAGAATCCTGAACCGGCGGGATTCCTTCTTCACGACGGCCGGGTCGAGGACGTTTTTTACAGCGAACGGGAGGTGGACCGTCTCTCTTCACGCGACGATGTCCGAACGGTTGATCGTGGGGCTTCGTGTATCTGTCCCGGGTTTGCGGATGCCCACACACACCTCAAATGGCTCGCCGACGCGATGCAGGAAGTCGACCTGTCCGGGCTCGATAGTTATGATGAGATTCGGGAGGCGATGGTTGCCCGTGTTCAAGAGCAGGAGGATCCTTCCTGGCTGCGGGGGAGAGGTTGGAGCCGGGAGCGGGCATCGGAGGATCGTCTTCCAAACTGGCGGGATCTGAAACATCCTCAGCTTGCGGACGTTCCGGTTGCTCTTGCTGCACGTGATCATCATGCTTACTGGGTGAATCGAACCGCACTGGAGGTGCTCGGAATCGATCGAACCACACCCGATCCGGAAGGCGGCGAAATTGTTCGGGAGGAGAACGGGGCCCCCACCGGCGTTTTGAAAGAAAAGGCGGTGGATCCTCTGGTCCATATTCTGAAGCAGGAGCGACGACAGGAAAACACGGCCAAAAGATTAAACGAAGCACTCCAGGAGGTCTATCGAAACGGAATCACCTGTGTTCATGATATTGGCAGGTTGGAACATCTAAAAGGATACCGGACCCTGCTGAAACAGGGGGAACCCCTTCCCCCGATCGGGTTTTTCTTTCTGCAGGAGGATCGGATGGAGATCGAGAAGCAATCGGGGGTTTACAGCGATCTCGAGGCTCCGCTTGTTCTTGCGGGACTGAAGCTATACGCCGACGGAACGCTCAGTTCCCGGACCGCGGCTATGCTGGAACCATATGAAGAGGGTGTTGGAGACGGAGAACGGGGTACCCTGGTGAATGATCCGGAGGAGATGCGCCGGCAAGCTCAATGGGCGGCTGAAAAGGGGCTTTCAACGGCAATTCACGCAATTGGAGACCGCGCCGTTCGGATTTCCCTCGATCTTCTTTCGGACGCATACGTGGAGGGAAACGACGTAGAGCATGCTCCACGAATTGAGCATGCACAACGGGTATCACCAGGAGATATGGACCGATTCGCCGCTTCGGAAATTGCGGTGAGTTTGCAACCGTGTCATATGCTGGAGGATCGATCCACCGCCGAGCGTCTGTGGGGGGATCGTTGTGCTCGGGCGTTCCCGATTCGGGAACTTGAGGAAACCGGAGCAACCCTGATGTTTGGTTCCGACGCTCCAATCGAACCACTCGATCCACTTCGAAATTTACAGGCGGCCGTACATCGTGGGAGAACCGGTGATACGTCCTGGCATCCGGAACAGTCCATTTCAATTGAAACCGCTCTTCTGTTACATTGCAGGAAACCGGTTCAATACCTTAATCTTGCCCCTTACAGTGGTACGATCCAGCCGGGGACCGCCGCAAATTTCATCGTGTTGTCCGATGACCCCCGGGCCGTCCGGCCCGATCGAATTTCCTCGATTGACGTGCTCGAAACCTATCTGCACGGAGAATGTGTTTACAGACTCGGAGGACGCTGAAACAATCTTCTATCACCGTTGAGACGAGTTACGCCGAAGAGCGTTGTCTTATCTTCCTCGTCGATGTATGGGAGGCATCACCTCCGGCGGGGTCCTCGCTCTTCGACGTAATTCGTTTCACTGACGTTGCGAGGATTTTTTAGCAGTCGCTAAGCCGAATGAAACTTTCCAGCTGTATCGAACGGGATTGGATTCGCTGCGAGCAGGAAGCGGACGATCGATCGCAGGCCTTTCAAAAGACGATTTCCTGCCTTCCCGAATCCCTGCGAAAGCAGGTGGAAGACGTCCTTTTCGACACCGATGGAAACGTGGTGACGGAGTCGTTTACCGCCGGACAGGGCGTCGCGTTTCCACACGCCCGGACGGATCTCGTGGATGGCATTAAAGCGGCCATCGGCCTGTTTCCGGACGGGGTTGACTTCAGGGAGAACGGAACGCGGGAAGTCCGTGTGGTTGTGCTTTTTCTCTTCTCGGAAAAACGGTCCGGACTGTATCTGAAACTCCTATCGGCGTTTTCCAACGTGTTCGAGAGTGATGTGCACGTCGAAAACGTGGCACAGAGCACGTCCCCCGAGTCCCTGATGTCGTACCTGGAAGCCACGGGAACCACGATTCTCGGGGATTTCTCACTGCACGATCTGGTTCGCCCCCCGGAAAACGTACTTCGAGAAGAAGATACGCTGGACGATGCGGTAACCGCCCTGAATGAAGAAAAATTTCCGGGAGGGGTATTCGTTGTGGACAACGAAGGGAAATTGCTTGGACGTGTATCGGATGAAGGTCTCGTCCGTGTGGCGTTGCGTGATTACGGGGCCAGTGTCGTAACGGGAGGAACGGGGGATCTCCCCGAAGTGTTTTCGAAGTTCCTTTCAAATCACGGCGACGTTTCCATTGAAACCGTGATGGAGACGGACATTATGACGATTGAAGAATCACGGTCTCTTTTTGAGGCCACGTCGCAGCTGGTTCAGGCGAACGAGAGCAGCGCGCCGGTCACGTCGGAGGGGCATCTGGTCGGCGTGTTCCGGTTGTCCGAGTGGACGGATAAAATCTTGCACTTCGGCATGATCTGATCGTTACGGTCATTTCTGCCGGGACAAAATTCAATGATAGAAAAACGGGTTTTCGTCCGGAAGTACGCGGGGCATGCATCACGCTGGATCGCTGTTCTGCTGTTTGCACTCATGGTTCTGCTTTTGATTGCCGGCTGTGACGGTGAATCAGAGAAGGCGGGCGGGCAAAACGACGGTTCCGGGTCCTCCGGGGCTTCAGCACTCGTCCTGCCTGAATTTCAGGTGACCACACTGGAGGGAAATCAGGTTTCCTCCGAATCACTGAAAGGCAAGGTCGTGCTCATTAACTTCTGGGCCACCTGGTGTGATCCGTGCGTGAAGGAGATTCCCGACCTTCAGCGGTTTTACGAGAACTGGAAGGATCGTGGATTTCGTATCGTCGGGTTTGCCGAGGAGAATCCGTCCGGGAAAGGAAACCGGTCTGACGTGAAGTCGTTTGCCAATCAATATGGCGTCACGTATCCGCTGGCAATGAGCAACAGGAAAATTCGTGATGCGTTCTGGAGCCGGTTCGGGTACCGGCAAAAACTGCCCACTACATTTCTGATTAACCGGGACGGAAGACTGGTTGAGACGTTCGTGGGGCGTCTGAAGCCGGAGCAGTTTCGTGAGGAGGTTCGGCCGCTGCTCACAAATTGATCATCACGGTTCCGTTTAAGCATGACAGCGCGAGAAATCCGCATCCTTCGTTCTTCACGTTATAGGAGATGAATGCCCGTATAGCATTCATTTCCTACAACGCACCACGTGGGGTGGGGGCGCAAGAATGTTCGAGGAAGCCCCCCTTTAGATGAAAGATGACGTGATTTTCAATCACGTCTTGCTTTCATCGTCCTCCGGGCTTTGTCTCCGAATGAGGTTCAGAAGGATCGAAGACGAAGCAGAGCGCCCGCTGAGGGATCATCCCGTACGGGACGAGCCGTAATTTTGGCCGGAAAGCACGGATTTTCCCCTCGGTTATGCGCACCCTCTGGCATAACCTCGGAAAAAATCCGCACTTTCTGACCGAAAATACGGCCCGCTGAGCGTACGCCACTTTTTCAGCAATCTCCGGGTAGTTTATTTGGTTAACGAAACGCCGATCGGTTTGAGATCCGCTTCAGCTTCACGTAAGATTTCTCGCGTTGTCATGTTCATTCAATTTAGGAAAAACTGATCTATGCAGACGCAGGAAACGGAAGCACTTGTAGTGGGAGCTGGTCCGGGAGGATACGTCACCGCCATTCGTCTCGCGCAGTACGGTGTTGACACAATTCTGGTCGATCACGGCAATCCAGGGGGGGTTTGTTTGAACTGGGGTTGCATTCCCTCCAAGGCGTTGATTCACGCGGCGGGGGTGTTCGAGCAGATTCAGGAAGCTGGTGAGATGGGGATTCAGGTGGACGATCCTGATCTTCATCTTCCGGGGTTGGTGGAATGGAAAGATCGAATTGTGCAGAGGTTGACCGGTGGCGTGGAACACCATCTTAACAAGCACGACGTGGAGGTGATTTACGGTCACGGGTCCTTTATTGCCTCCAATGAACTGGCGGTGAGCCGTGACGACGATTCGGACCTGACGGTGAAATTTGATCGGGCGGTTGTCGCGTCCGGTTCTTCCCCGATCGAACTGCCGCACCTCTCTTTCGACGGAGATTATATTCTTTCCTCCCGGGATATTCTTGAACTTGAGGAGACGCCGGAAAATCTCGTGTTGATCGGCGGGGGTGTGATTGGCCTTGAACTCGGCACCGTTTTTGCCAAGTTCGGTGTCGATGTG
>CAZSFH010000053.1:0-14816 GCA_964606115.1 uncultured Planctomycetia bacterium
TCTCATCCCACGATCAATTCGACAGAACTTCAGCACTGACGACCTGATTACGCCCCTTTTCCTTGGCACTGTACAGGGCCTGATCCGCTTTCGAGACCAACGTCTGGGCGTCCACAGCGTGATCGGGTAAAGTACTCACTCCGACGCTGATGGTAACGGACAGCTCACGGTTTTCTTCGTCTTTCACTCGAATCTCCTCAACATTCCGACGGAGCCGTTGTCCAATAACACGCCCCTGTTCCACATTCGCGTCCGGAGCAAGCGAGGCAAACTCCTCTCCACCGTAACGAGCCACCAGATCATTCTCCCTCGTGCTTTCCTGCAGTGAAGACGCCACCGCCTTTAACACTTCGTCCCCAGTCTGGTGACCGTATTCATCATTAAATGATTTAAAGTGATCTATGTCCATCATTACAACCGACAGGGTTGGTGCCGCCCCACTCACGTCTCTGCGTATCTTTCGAACCTGCTCCCGAAGACGGAGGTCAAAATGGCCTCTCGTGTACAGTCGCGTCAAGCTATCCCGGATGCTCTTCTGGTGAAGATTGGCATTATGGAGTGAAATTGCAATTAACCGCCCCAGTAACGAGAGAAATTGCATCTCGGAATCGGTATATCCCTCTTCCAGTAATTTTTCTCCCAGAATCAACACCCCCTGCAGCTCCATCCCTTTCGAACCCGCATTCCGCGCCAGCGGCATCATGAGATTGACATCCAGTTCGTCAAATAGCTGAAGCTTGTCCTCCTCCCCGAGCTCCGTCCGAATCCGATCCCAGGTCACCGGCTCATTCTGATCTTTTAAATACTGGATCAAGGCATGATCTCGGCTCAAATCAACCGTCACGTCATCACCAGCAAATTGCAGGCGTGTACCCTCAATAACCTGTTTTTGCAAGAGATATACGTTCTTGACCCCGAACTGCCCCCGGAACGTGGTTTTAATATAATTAATAAACTCTCCGAGTCCATACGTCGTTAAACTTCTCGCGATAATCTGATTTGCCATCTCAAGAACGGTCGTAAAATCATATTCCTGCTTGCGCAGTTCCTCCTTCAGGTCGTCAAGCTGTTCATCCCGTTCCCGAATGACCTTAATCAAACGGTCGCGGCTAAGGTTGTTGAGTTGTTCTTGATCAGTCAACAGCAATTACCTCCGGCTGAAGATCATCCGCGAATACGCATCCGGCCCGAACAACCAACTGGAAGCAAGGGGATCCTCCCCTCTCCTCAAAAAGCGTCCATCCCGGCCAGAAGATACCAGAAACAACCGGTCGTGGAAACCGATAGACAGGCGGCTACGACGTCATCAAAAACCAGTCCCGAAAATCTGCCCACCCCCTCAACCCAATCCACGGGAAACGGTTTAAACATATCAAACAACCGGAAAAAGACAAAACCCACAAGAAGCCAGTAAACATGTCCGGACCCGCTTAACCCGGCGAAAACCAGAAACGTCCCGCTAAATTCATCAAGAACAATATCCGACGGATCAAACTGAGACCACTCTCGATGGTAGGTCCTGAAGCCCTGCCAAGTGATCAGGGCCGACAGAATTGTGAGCGCCAAAAAAACAATCGCGGCCATCATCGCTCCTTCACGGCCAACCCACACCCAGAGGGGCAGCGCAAAGATCAGAGCAAGGAAAGATCCCATCGTCCCCGGCATCCGGGGCGTATATCCCGTGCCAAACCCTCGCAACAGAAACAGCATGAAGCTTCGACTCATACGTTTGCCCGGTGAAAATCGTCCTCGTTTAACAGACCGGCGGCCTGATAAAAATAAATCAAACCGGAAATCACGGTCGCTGCGATCATTCCCCAGACAAAAATATAGGTGATCATAGCAAACCAGTACGTTTCTACCAGCGCGAGAACATGGATCAGAATAAGCACGACGGTGATTGATTGAATGACCATTTTCAGCTTCCCCCAGAGGGAAGCGGAAAATTCAACGCCCCGCTTTTCCATGGCCGCTCGAACCCCCTGTACGAGCAGCTCCCGTGAAATGACCAGCACCACCATCCATTCCTTAAGCACGCCGTCAATGCGCCCCCGTGGATCTCCAAGAAACATGACCAGGCTCCCACAGATCAGGATTTTGTCCACAAGGGGATCCGCGAATCGACCGAGATCGGACTCGCTTTTCATCCATCGTGCAAGGTAGCCGTCGAGGTAATCCGTGCATAGCGAGACAATCAGAAGCACCAGTGCCAGCGTTCCAAGCATCCGCGGTGGAGGCATTTCCGGAACCCCCGCGTACCGGTTCAGGATCGCAATCATCACGAAAAAAACCATTGCCAGCACCAGTCGGAGTACGGTGAGAGCATCGGATACGCTTATGTTCATGAGGACCATCTCGACAAGTATTCACCCATGTCGGCAAAATGGTATTTCGGAGTCAACGGGATCTTCATGAACCTTCATTTTTTCACCATTGCTTCCTCGACAATCCGTGACCTGAACTGAAAGAAAGATGCTGAGGTTTCGGATTTCTCGCGTTGTCATGCCAGCAAAAAACGTAAAACAGGAACCAATTCTTTTTGAAGGTAGGATATTCTCATATTAGCACCTCAATCGGGTAAATTCCAGTGTATTTGTGTTCTGAATCGTAAACCACGCTCAATCGTAAAATGATGAAAATGAATATCCGATCCATCCATCAACACGGATACCCCTGGGACCAATCATATATTGCGTACCTTCAGGCATCATCTCAGGAAAAATTCGGATGTTCTACCCGAAAATACGACCCGCTTAGCATGACAACGCGAGAAATACACGCTCTCAGCATCTTTATTTCGGTGAAGGTCAAGGAATTCTTCCGCAGGAAACCTCAAAGAAAAAGGAATGAATGCCTTAACGGCATTCATTCCTTCAACATGAAGAACTGAGGGCGCGTATTTCTCGCGTTGTCATGTTAGGGGTTCGATACTTTTTCAGACCGGGTCCAATTACGGCAAATTCAGCCGTTCCTGCCCAGGAATTCGGTTTTCGACGGATCTGGTGCCATCGGGCGGCTTCCGGTATGACGTCCGACGTTGAAGAGATGAATAGCAACGACCCGTCCGTGCAAACTTCCATAACTGGACGCCTCATATCAGGTATGTTATAATTCCGGATCTCAATCTAAGATCCCGTCTCCGCGCACACACTTGATTGGATCGAACGGGATCGAATCTACGTCGGAACCTCTTTCAGTTACGCTTTGAAACCGGTGAAACGTATTGCCTTTCAGGGAGAACAGGGCGCGTACAGTGAACAGGCCATCTTTAAGTTTTACGATGAGGAGGTGGAACCGGTTCCGTACCATGACCTATCGGAGGTGTTTGACGCCGTCGAGGAGGGAGAGGTTTACGAAGGCATGGTCCCCGTCGAAAATTCTCAGGCGGGCACCATCAATAAAACGTATGACCTTCTTCTCGATCACGACCTCGCGATTACGGGGGAAATTTATCATATTATTCATCACTGTCTGTTAATTAACGATGGAGCGTCCATCGACGACGTCGATCGGGTCTATTCCCACCCCCAGGCCCTTCTTCAGTGTGAAGAATTTTTAAAGAAACTGGAGGTCGAACAGCATCCCACGCATGACACGGCGGGAGGGGCACGCCGCGTGAAGGAAAGCGGAAACAAGCGAGACGCCGCGATTGCCAGTGCAATCGCCGCCGAAGAATACGGGTTAAAAATCGCCGCGGAAGAAATCGAAACACGACGAACCAACGCCACGAGATTTCTAAGCGTCGGGCGGGAAGCACCCGATATCCAGGAGAATTGCAAAACGAGCATTGTGTTCGAAGCACGGGACATTCCCGCGGCCCTCTACAAATGCCTCGGCGGGTTCGCCACCAACGGCGTCAACCTGACGAAAATTGAATCACGGCCCGAACGGAACATTAACTGGAAATACCTCTTCTACCTCGATTTCGAAGGGCATATTGATGAACCGCCCGTTAAACGTGCACTCGAGGAACTGAACCACTTCACCGTATCCTGTAAAATCATTAGTTCGTATCCTCAAGGAGAATCGAAATAAACGGGACCAGGGATGAAAATTGGAGCACATATGTCCATTGCCGGCGGGGTGGAAAACTGCGTCTACAACGGTGATGACGTCGGATGCGAAGTCGTCCAACTATTCACCAAAAGCAACCGCCGCTGGGCCGCAAAGGAACTCGGAGAAGAGGATCAAACCGCATTTATGGAAGCCCAGGACGAAACCGCCGTCGAAGCGTCCATGGTCCACATGGCCTACCTCGTCAATCTCGCCAGCCCGAAGGAGGAACAGTTTGAAAAATCGTTCGACGCGTTCGTCAAGGAGATCCGGCGAGCCGAATTCTGCTTTCATCCCGGTTCCCACACGGGACAGGGCGAAGAAAACGCTATCGAACAGGTAGCAGATGCGGTGCGAGACGGAATTGAAGCGTCGGAAACCGAGAACGTCCGCGTGCTCATCGAGGGCATGGCCGGTCAGGGAACCAGCATCGGATACACCTTCGAGCAACTCCGGGAGATCCTCGCACGAATCGACCGGCCGGACCGAACCGGAGTCTGCCTGGACACCGCGCATCTCCACGCCGCCGGATACGACTTACAGGGAGACGGATACGAAGAGACGATCCAATCCTTTGATGAAATCGTCGGGCTTGAGAAGCTTTACGGCTGGCATATCAACGACACGGAAGAAGAACTCGGCAGTAACGTCGATCGCCATCATCACATCGGCAAAGGAAACCTCGGGAAAGAACCGTTTCGAAAACTGGTCAACGACGATCGATTCGAACATCTCCCTGGCCTGCTGGAGACGCCCAAAGAAAACAACTGGGACGAAAAAAACATTACCTTGCTCACGTCACTGCGCGAAAACGAATCATGATAAAATTGAAAACGCCGGCCGTTTTCCATATACACAAGTTCCCGCCCGTTCCTCCAATTCGTTCCTCGAAAAACGACGATGACCCGTAAAACGGAAATTCACACGGACGAAGCCCCCCCGGCTGTGGGTCCCTACGCACAGGGGGTTCTCGTTGGCGACGAGCTGTTCACCGCCGGCCAGATTGGACTCGATCCGGAAAGCGGAACCCTGGTCTCAGAGGAGATTGCACAACAGACCGAACGAGTTCTGAAAAACCTGTCGGCTGTGGTCCGGGAAGCCGGGGGAACCCTGGATGACACGGTTAAAACGACGGTCTATTTAACGGACCTCAAAGAATACGAGACCGTGAACGACGTGTACGCCGATTATTACGGTGAACCCTTTCCCGCTCGCTCCTGTGTCGAAGTCGCGGACTTACCCCGAAGCGCGCGGGTCGAAATCGATCTCGTCGCATACCTCGAATCCGGGTCCCGGTAACCCGTTCCTGCAAACCAGACCTGCTGTTCTTTTCGAGACCCCGGATCCTATTCCTCAAAAAGAACTTTGACATCACGCCCGCTATGCCCGCAAAAACAACGAAACTGATCGATGGCAACGAAATCTCCGAGCGGATTATGGAAGAAACCGCTCGTGAACTGGACGAAATCAATCAGTCCTCGCCCCCTCTCCTGACATCGATACTGGTCGGCGAAAACCCCCCGGCTCGAGCGTATATGAGACAGCAGGAACGCGCCGCGGAACAAACCGGTATCCAATACCGGGACCTCTTTCTGCCCGGGGATATAACACAGGAAGAACTGATCGCTGAAATTCGAGAACTCAACGACGACTCCGAGGTGGACGGTATTCTCCTTCAGGTCCCGACCCCCGATCAGATTGATACCAAGGCCGTCCAGCAATCCATTTCATGGAACAAAGATGTGGAAGGAGTTCATCCCACCAACATGGGCAACCTGGTATTCGGACGCTATCGAATTGCGCCGTGTACCGCACTTGCCACGCGCCGTGTACTGGATGAAATCGACATGGACGTGGCCGGAAAGGAAGTTACCGTAATCGGGCACAGCGAAATTGTTGGAAAACCGATCGCACTGATGCTCCTCTCCTATCCGGCGACCACCACGGTCTGTCACATTGCCACCCGCGACCTGAAACGCCACACGGAACAGGCGGATATCGTGATCACGGCCGTCGGGGAACCTGGTTTTCTTACCGGCGATATGCTGAAACCGGGCGTGGTCGTCATCGACATCGGGATCAGTGCCGTTATGGAAGAAGACGAGGAAGGAAATCCAGTGACCGACGAAGATGGGAAACCGATGAAAACACTGGTCGGCGACCTGGATCTCGAAAGCGCTCGTGAAAAAGCCGACTGGATCACCCCCGTCCCCGGGGGCGTTGGTCCGATTACGGTCGCTATGTTGATGAAAAACACCGTGCGCTGTGCTCAAATCCACGCGGAAGAAGCCGAGGGTAAAAAGAAGTGACCGCCACACGGAAACACCTCATCCGCGTGCATTCGAACCCGGTTCCTGTTTCCAGTTCGATGCGGAGGTGCGCACTCGCCGAGCAGGGGGGCAAAAATGATATCGGACGAATAGAACCCCGGTAAGATTTGTGATCCATTGATTCCGAACCCTGAAAGGAACATTGCAACGTTCGGATAGAGCCCGTATAATTTTTTTCACGATGGACTCACATCTTCGCATGACTTCCGCAAAGAACCCTTACACGCTCTTTCCCGTTCCAACGAAAGGAGGTTTCTGATGAAAATCCGCCTTACCGTGTTACTGCTTGCATTTGCCTGTCTCCTTTCCGCCTGCAAAAAACAGGACGGCGGTTCCACTCAAAAAAAGGAAAAGCTCGCTCCCCTGGCCGGAACCTATACCGTTGATTCCAACGCCTCTCAAGTATCGTTTACGACCGTCAAAAACCATGAACTCTCCGTATCCGGCAAATTTAAAAACATCTCTGGTTCGATTGAGGTGCCGAAAGACGATACCCCGGATAAAAGTACGGGTACCATCATAATTGATGTCGCGTCATTGAACACGGGATCGCAGGAACGGGACCAGAATATCCTTGAGCATTTCTTCGAGGCCGTAGGTGACAATGTGGTATCCGAAAACATCACCTTCACCCTCGGTCCGATGAAAGCGAAAGGAACTGTCGAGTCCCCTCTCGAGATCAACAAACCCGTCGAACTCATCGCGAACGGGGAGCTGAAAATCCATAAAACTACGAAGAGCCAGCAGTTTCGTCTTACCGTTACCCGCGTAGGCCCCAACCGGATTCTCATCACAAACAGCGATCCGTACGTTTTTGATATCAATAAGTTTAAGATGGCGGACCCACTCAAGAAATTGATGGAAGTCTGTGATCACGGTGCGGTGTCCAACATCGTTCCGGTACAGCTCCACATCGTCCTGACCAAATCGTCCTGACGCTTTACCCAGACGAACGATCTTCACTTCACGGATCACGGGCAACTGAAACACGTTTTCTGGCAAACCGAACGCGACCTTCCGTTTCCCGCACTCCAACCAGCCGAACAGGCCGCAGGGGTGGTGTTTCTGGATCGGGACGACACCCTGATCAAGGATACAGGCTACTTGAATGAAGAGTCTGAACTTCAGTTCCTGGACGAAACCCCGGAAGCACTCCGAATGCTCATACAAAACGGCTGGTTGCCGGTCGTCCTGACCAATCAGTCGGGGGTCGCTCGCGGTTACCTGAACGAAGACCGGCTCCGGAAGATTCACAGAACCCTGCATCAGCAGCTACTGGAACGCGACGCCCCGATCTACGCCTGGTTTTATTGTCCTCACCTCCCCCCCGATCAGCTTCGGGACCGTGAACGGTCCGCCGCCAATGAAGCCTACCTTATTGACTGTTCCTGCCGGAAACCGTCCGACGGGCTCTGGCATCAGGCCCTCGAACATCTGCCTCCCTCCTTCTCCTTCAGAACGAGCTGGAGCATCGGGGATCGAACCCGCGACGTCCGTCCCGGAAAAAAACTGGGAGGAAACGGAATTCTGATCCCGAGAACCCTCGACAATGATAAGAACTCCCCACCGGACCTCACGACCGCAGAAACCCTCCTGGAAGCCGCTGGAATAATTATCGGCCGTACCTGATCGAATCAGAACGCAGTACCACTCCAGCCCCATCTGTTTCATTTTGATCTGATCACCTTCCTTTCAAACCAGATCCGATTCCTTCCGTTGATTCTTTTGAAATCCGTTCGATATAATACGTTTTAGTTTGACCGATTGTATGAACGTGGATCTTCTCGCTCCCGCTTACACTCGTGCCGTTCTCTTGATGCAAGGGTTAGATCTGGAAATCCCCTGATATGATGAAATCAACGTTGAAACGCACCCGTATACCCTCTCCTGACTTTGTTCTCCTTTCCCTCCTGGTGAGCGCCATGTTTCTGGTCGAAGGATCCGCGCCGGCACAGGAAAACAATGCCCTGACCCTGACACGCTGGGACAACACGAAATTGCAGGGAACCCTTGCAGGTATCAGCGAAAAGGGGCGAAAGCTGAAGATCCAAACTCGCTCAGGATTGAAAAATATCCCGCTCCGATCGCTTCTGAAAATCTCGTTTGAGGAATCATCCGAAACCAGAACCCCACCGATCGTCGCTCAAACGCGGGGGGGAAGTAAGATAAGCGGAACCATTACGAAAACAGACTCCGAGGATCACCTCCAATTGTCCTCACCTGACCTGTCCGGTTCGGTCAAACTGAAATTGACCCGGCTTGATCGAATTTCGTTCGTCAAATCGGAGTGACGCGTCCCGGAAAACCGAGAAAAAGACGTAAAAAGAAACGATGTGCTTTACAAAACCGATGGAGATTTGTACACCGGCTTCACGTCCCGGATCGGTCCTCGGACCGTGGTGTTCGAAGACAACAACCTTGGGTCACGGAAGCTAAAACACAGCGAAGTTCTTCTCATCGATCTCGCTCCGATCGGAAAGGCTCCCGAGACTCCCTCTGACGTATTTCTGGAAGTGCACGGTCAACACGGTTCGGTTTTCACAGGGACACCGGCTTCGGCCCCGGAGGGTAAACTTGTTCTTGACAGCTTCTTCAGCGACCTCCGCTGGTCTCTGACTCTGCGAAATATTCGTACAATCCTGATTAAAAACGGAAAAACCACATATCTATCTGACCTCGATCCGATCAATGTGGTCCAGAAACAGGTGTTTCCCTGGCAGCCGGACCCCGCCGAGGCGCCTTCCCTTCCCCCCCGTTATCAATGGCGGAAGGATCAGGCCGTTCCAGACCAACCGGATAAATCAGAACCCATCACGTTGAACGATCAAAAATACCCGAAAGGCATCGGCTGCACCCCTTATACGAAATTAACCTATGCCCTGAACGAAAACTTTACTTCCTTTCAGTCTCGAATCGGCATTGATGACGCCGTCAAGGAATCACCACACCAGGGCTCCGTGGTGTTTCGTGTTTACGTGGACGGTGAAAAACGTTTCGATTCGGGGGCCAAAAAGCCCTCCTGGTTTCCCCGTAAAATCAAGGTGGACGTATCGGGCGCAAAGCGAATGAGCCTTGAAGTCGACCTCGGAACGGGTTACCTCGATTTTGCTAACTGGGCCGGCGCTCGCCTGATTCGAGGCGATGACTGAACTACCTGAACTGGCCCACCCCACTCTGTTCCTTCTGTCGGTTCCAGGGGGTCTTCTTCTCGTCTTATTTACACTGTGGTTCAGCAACACCTCCACGGTCCGTCGAGTTCTGTCCGGTGTTCTTCGTGCCGTGCTCCTTGTCTCTCTCTTCTTTTACCTCGCTGAACCGCGGTGGACCGTCACCAAAACAAAACCATCGGCTCAAACGGTTTTGCTTGACACAAGTCAGAGCATTTCGACGGAGACCTGGCAAAAAACTTATGAACGGACCATCCGGCGTATCGAAAACCGTCCGTCGGAAGCCGGTCCGGTTCATCTATTTCTTTTTGGCGGGACGTACCAAAGAATTGGAACATTTCGTGACGGATCCTGGGACCGATCCCCGAACTCCAACGTCCGCGGACGGAACGGTCCCCCTCCCGAATTGCACAGCGACCTTCAACCGTTTGCCAGTCGCATTCTGGAAGCTGCAGGCGACCTTTCTTCGGTCTCACCCAGTTCTCGGCCGGCTCGTACCCTGATCTTCACGGACGGCTATCAAAACCCCGCCGGGATCTCTAAACAAGAGCCATCGTATCCCGGCTCGTTTACGGGACCGCTTGCGTTTTCCCCGATCCCGGGAGGACGTCCGGACCCCGCGGCGCTGCAAACGATCTCCGCGCCGCCGCAAGTCCGGGTGGGAGAACCGTTTCAGCTGGAGCTCCTTTGCCAGAGCCGGCAACGGGGACAAGCCCAGGTCGTCGTACGTATCAACCAACAGGTGCAGAAGAAAACGGAAATACAGCTCAACGGTCAGGGAAAACAGTGGAAATCCCTCGAACCGATGAACCCGTTCAAAAAAGGTTCCTCGGAGCGTAAAAAACCGGTCCGGATCACCGTACGGCTCATACTTCCCGACGATCCCTTCACCCGGAATAACGTCGCCCGAACCGGCACCGTGCTCCTTCCACCGATTCGAATTCTTGCCGTGACCCCGAACGATGAACCCGGGCCCGCCGTTCGCGCACTTCGGGCTCAGGGACTTGACGTACGAACTCTTCCTCCTGACCGCATCGACACCGCGGTGGCCCAGCTCAAAAATTCCGATCTGGTTCTTCTCGACGAGCCGGCTCCAGAAAAAAACAGCGGATTCGAAAAAGAAATCCGCCCGTTCGTTCAACAGAACGGCGGCGGACTTCTGGTGATTAGTGGAACCGGTCATTCCGCCCGGTCATGGATGAAATCCACCCCACTTCGCACTCTTTTGCCGGTCCGACCTGTTCCCCCTCGCCCGGAATCTCAGGACGAGACCGATCCTGAAAAACAACCGAAACCAGCAACCGACGCGTCGGATGATTCCCCGGGAAAAACCTCCGACAGCGAAACGAAACCGGATTCATCGAACAGTGGAGACACCAAACAGGCAAAGGTTTCCACCGTATCCCTGATGCTCGTCATCGATAAATCCGGCAGCATGAGCGGAAAAAAAATCGGACTCGTGAAAGAAGCCGCAATTGCCGCCCTGGACACACTCGATTCCAATGATCGTATCGGGGTCATTGCGTTCGACCATAATCCCCGAGTCGTGACCGATCCCATCAAAGCAAGCCGAAAGAACCTTTATAAAAACCGAATCGCTCGATTATACGCGAACGGAGGAACGGACGCGTACAGTGCACTTCAGCTGGCGGGGCAAAAGCTGGAGCGGGAAAAAGCGGGTTTAAAACATATCATTCTCCTATCCGACGGCGAATCCCCCCCTGCGGATTTCAAGAACCTGGTCACCCGGCTTCAAAAACGAAACATCACCATTTCCACGGTGGCCGCCGGGAAAAGTGCCGCACGGAAACTGCTAGCGAACATTGCGCGCTGGGGAAACGGAGACGCCTATCAGACAACTGATTTCAAGGACATTCCTCAGATTTTCACCTCCGAAACGCGTGCGTTGGTCAAAGCATCTAACAAATCCTCCCGAACCCCCAAAAACGAGAAGACTCCTGATCGCCCGGAGGAAGCTCTGCCGAAAATGACCCGACAAAAATCAGACTCTACCCCTGAGGAACAAGAACCATCTTCCCCCAAAAAAAACGCTTCTTCCTCCGGCCCGAAAAACATCCCCGTGCGAATTCACGAACCCGTGCCTCTTCTGCACGGGTTCGAAACCGATTCGTTACCTCCTGTTCGGAAAATTCTTCACACGCAGAACCGGTCGCTTTCTCTGTTACCCCTCGTCGCAGAGCCAGATAAAACATTTCCGTTCTTCGCCTACGAATACGCGGGAGCGGGCAATACTGGAATCTTCCTCACCTCCTTTGATAAAACGTCGGCACCGGATTGGATTCAATGGGACCATTTTCCCCGACTCCTCGGACAGACGGTTCGTGCCCTGTCCAGCCCCCGAACGGGCGAGAGGCTCCATCCGTCGTTTGAGGTGAAAAAGCGGCCCGGGGAACAAATGTACCAAATCCGGGTGACCATCCCGGAAGAAGCGAGAAACCTGCTCGAGGTCAAAGAGCACCGGCTTCGCTGGCGAACGTCCCGCAAACCGGACTCCTGGCACGACCTGTCCCTCAGCGAACAGTGGACCGGCACCTATGGCGGCACCTTCAAACCTTCGAAACCGGGATCATATGTGGCGTTTCGACTCGACACGATCATGAAAAACGGTCGTGAACGGACCCATTACCATTTCATGCCGTCCACCATTCCAGAAGAATTCCGGGTCCACGGAACAAATTCTTCCTTTTTCCGACAGATGAACCAACGCGGAGCAACTGTGATCAGGAAGAAAAAATCGGTGGACCAGGCCCTTCGCACGGCTCGTCAACACTCCCGGAAAACATCCGTGCCCGTTCCCCATTGGCCGCTGGGGCTGGTTGCCCTTGTAATTGTCATCGATGTCTTTTTAAATGTTCGTCTTCACAGAAGTTAAACGACCGGATCATTAATGTGTTCTAACAAGACGGTGGGACGAAGAACTGTTTACCGTCTAAAAAGATGAGGAACGTACAATTGTATCAGGGTCGGATCCACTTCCTGCATTCGCATCGTCTTCCGGTCGTTAACGCAGTCGAAGAGTGCTGTAAATCCTCGCTTCGTCGCTCGGAGGCTGCTGAAAAACCCCCGCTTCGTCAGTACGATCACAATCGGCCCGTCAGCACGGCCTGATTTTCTCAGCAATGCACTGACGGCATCGCCTGCGGCGGACTCCGCGCTCTTCGATGGAATTCAATTCTCCGTAGTGCGCGGTTCGCCGGCGACGCCCCAAGTGTATCCTGGAATTTCCACAAACGTGCGGTGGTTTCAGCTGCATCCGATCTCTTTTAGACGGAACGATCGAGATCGGCTGTTTCTGAAACCATCCATCCGATGTGATACCCCAAAGCTGAAAAGAACAGTCGATCCACTGAACTCGTTCGTAAAGATCAACCATTCAACCAAGCCAAAAACCATGTCATCCGATCAAATTGACACCGTCATCGAACGGGACGCGAGCGAATCTCCCGATTTCATCATCGGTATTCCCTCACTTAATGAAGGGGATACGATCACGAACGTCGCGGAAATGATGTCGAAAGGAATTCGTGAAGCCTATCCCGATCGCAGTGCCAACATTATTAACGTGGACAACGCATCCACGGACGACACCCGGGAAAAATTTCTGAGTGCGGACACGGGCCGGCACGGAAAAAAATATATTTCCACCGCCCCGGGAAAGAAAGGAAAAGGACGAAACTTCTACAACCTGTTCCACGAGGTTGTTCAGACTGAGCCGGACGCCGTGGCGGTGGTCGACGCCGATTTAACAAGCGTTGAAATTAGCTGGGCACGGCAGATGCTCGGGAACATCCTGAACGGGTACGACCTTGTCACCCCGATTTACAAGCGTCACCAGTACGATGGAACAATCACGAACCACCTCTGCTTCCCGATCACCTATGGGATCAACGGGCGGAACATTCGACAGCCAATCGGCGGAGATTTCGCTTTTTCCACGGCCGCAGCTCGAAATTGGCTGGATCGTCACTGGGAGGAGTCGACCTTCCAGTACGGTGTTGATATCTTCATGACCACCACCACCCTCTATGAAGGACTTGACATCTGCAGCGCACGGCTCGGCCGGAAGGATCACGATCCGAGCGCCCCGAACCTGAAACCGATGTTCAAAGAAGTTGCCAACACCCTGTTCGCTCTTCTGCGAGACAATCGGGAGACCTGGGAACAGGTCGAACAAGTTCGGGACGTGGATAGTTTCGGATCGAACGAAGGATACGAAACCCCCGAACTGGATACGGACCTGGAGGGTCTCACCGACGATGTGATCGACCTCTTCAATCAAGAAAAAGGGAAGATTCAATCCTTTTTGCCCGACGACCTGTTCGGGGACCTCGAAGAGATGATTGACGAACGCACGATGGACCTCGACGCTCGGCAGTGGTCACAGGTGTTATTTTCGGCCATTGCCGGGTACATCCAGGAGCCCGACCATGACATTATCGAAGGAATGCTTCCACTGTACATGTTCCGGAACGCTTCCTTTCAGACACAGACCAGCGCCCTGTCGCCGGACGAATGTCAGAAACGCATCCGGGAACAGGCCGATCTCTTTTTCGAAAACCGATCCGATCTGATCCGTCGGATTGAAGACCACTCGGCGCGCCACTCCGCCACCGGAGTGTAAGGCCTCCAAACCGTCGGACGGTCCCCTTGTCGGACGGGACCTTAGGTAAGGTCTGCCTCCTGGAGCACTGTATACTCGGTTCCGCCGGAGACGAACTCACTTTTCACGAGCAGGAGCCGATCCACGTTCTGCTCCCCGAGTACCGTATGTTCTTCGCGATCCATTACCTCCCGCACGTCGCCAAGCTCCCCTTCCCGCTTGACCCGTCCCAGGGTCAAATGCGGGTGAAAATCCCGATCGTCCGGATCCACGCCGACCTCTGTCATCCGTCCGTCAAGATACGCGTGAGCGTCCCGCATCCGTTCCGTCTCTCCGATCTCCTCAACGCCGGCCCATACGACCCGGGGAGTCCCCCGCTCCGGAAATTGACCGACGCCCTGAAACCGGAGTTCGAACGGCTCGAGCTCCTCTCCACACGTCCTGAGAATGGATCGCACCTTTTCAAGGTGTTCATCGCTCATGTCTCCGAGAAATTTCAGGGTGATATGCATCTTTTCCGTTCGGACCCACTTCACCCCACCCATTTCCTCACGAAGCCGCTCCTGAAGCTGTTCGGCATTGTCCCGGATGTCCGGGTGAACATCGATTGCGGTAAATAGTCTCATCGGACTATTTAAAAGAAAT